>NZ_JBHXEN010000012.1:126892-157244 GCF_042724695.1 Streptomyces sp. NPDC127068
GGGCAGGCGTATTTCCACATCACCCGGGCGGGGCGGGTGGTGTGTGCGCGTCGTGCGGGGGGGGGGGGTGGGCGTCCGGCCCCCCGCCCCCCGACGCGCGTCGTACCGCCGGCCGGACGCCGTCAGGTCGTGACGCGCCAGGTCTCCACCCGCTTGTCGTACCCGCCGGTGGCGATCCGGGGGACGCCGTCGACCTCGATCTGGCAGAGCGTGCGGACCCAGCCGCAGCCGAACGGTCCGAAGAGGTGGGCCGCCCCGCCGATCGTGCTGAGGTGTTCCCCGGTGTCCGGGTCCCAGAGCTTCACCCCGGGGCCGTCGCCGCCGGAGGCAAGGAGGGGACGGCCGTCGACGGTGACCTCGCACAGTGCGTGCAGCCAACCGAAGTCGTCCCGCATCGCGCGCACTTGTTCGCCGGTGGCGGGGTTCCAGAGCCGTACCGTCTGGTCGGCGCCGGCCGAGGCGAGCAGGACGCCGTCGGCGGTCCGGATCGGGCACAGGTCGTTGGGCCAGCCCTGGTGTCCGGTGAGGACCCGGATCTGCTGACCCCCATCGGGGTCCCACAGACGTACCGTGCCGTCCGCATGGGCGGAGGCGAAGAGTTCCCGCCCCTCGGACTCGACCGCGCAGACGGCCAGGATCTCGCCCGCCCCGGACGGCAGGGAGTGGACGACCTCACCCGTGTCCGCTCGCCACACGTGGAGGGTGCCGTCCTGGGCGCCACCCACCACCAGGGACCGGCCGCCGGACCGGGTGCGGCACACGCCGACCACCGCGGCTCGGGCGCCCTGGAGGACGGCGACCTGTTCCCCGGTGTCCGGGTCCCACAGGCGTACCGTGCGGTCGTTCCCGCCGGAGGCCAGGAGGGTCCGGTCGTCGATCTCGACCGCGCACAGGGCGTTCACCCATCCCCGGTGGCCCCACAGCATCCGGTGGACGTTCCCGGTCGCCGGGTCGCCGACCCGGATCACCCGCTGTGCGCCGGCGTAGGCGAGGAGGGTCCGGCCGGGTGTCGGGACCCGGCACACCGCGCTGAACTTCGGCGCCAAGGCCTTCCGGATGCGCCACCGGACGACCATCAGCGCGACCGCAACACCCAGCGCGCCGAGCACGGCCTGGGCCACGGTGAGCACCCGGAACAGGGCCAGCGCCAGGATCAGGGCCCAGAGCAGGCGTACCCGGAAGATCCGGAAGGCCAGTACGTGCGCCCCTTGCAACAGATTCGGGTTGGCCACTACGGTCGTTGCTCCCTCGGCAGGTCTGACGTGACGTCATGTGTAGTGCCCCTGGAGGGATTTGGGCAACCCGTCGATGCACAGTGGCTGCGACGACGGGCGGGCCCGGCGCTTCCCGTACGGACTTCGTAGGCCGTGCGGGAAGGCGCCGGGCGTCGGGTTCAGCCCTGGTTGCCGCTCGCGGAGGAGTGGCTGGCCATCACCGCGCCGTAGAACGGCATGGCCAGGCTGCTGAAGATGTCGGCGGTGCCGGGGCCGCCGGGGTTCTTCCAGTCGCGCAGCAGCTCGGAGATGACCCCGACCGTGCTGTTGAGGGTCGCGCCCGCGTTCTGGAGGCGGAGCAGCGAGGTCTCACGGGCCAGCTTGTTCGTGGTGCCGGAGGCGTCCGTCACCGAGTGGACCTGGTAGCCGCGGCCGAGGGCGGACAGCGAGGCGAACATCAAGCAGACGTCCGTGATCACACCCGCGATGACGAGGTTGGGCCGGTTCATGGCACGAACGGCCTCGTCGAACCTCGGGTCGTCGAAGGCGTCGACCTCGCCGCTGCGGTGGATGATCGGGGCGCCCTCGGGCAGCTCGGCGACCAGTTCGGGCAGGAGGGGGCCGTTGGGTCCCTGCGGGGCGGAGGTGGTGGCGACGACGGGGAGGCCGAAGACCTTGGCCGTGCGGGCGAGGGCCTGGGCGTTGCGGCGGACCTCGTTCTGGTCGTGGTCCTGCACGCCGAGGATCAAGCCCGCCTGGTGGTCGACCAGCAGGATCCCGGTGTTCTCGGGGGTCAGGCGGTGGGTGAGGTAGCTGTTGCTGCTCATGGTGTCCCGTTCCTTGGGTGGGGCCGTCGAGGCGGTCCCGGCTTCGCGCTTTTTGTTGCTTGCGCAAGCACCATAACCCTGAAGGGCGGGCAGTCATTCCCGCGGTCGATCGACGCCGCCTAGTGATCCGAGTCACATGTTGACGCGGGACGCGCGGACCCGTCAGGCGTCGGGGGCCTCGGGGGCCTCCGCCCCCTTCAGTCGGGTCACGATGCCGTGCAGCGCGCGCAGCTCCTCGGTGGACAGCTTGCCGGCGAAGGTCCGCTCCACCACCTCGGTGTTGGTGCGGACGGCGGCGCGCAGCACCTTGCGCCCCTCCTCCGTCAGCTTGACCACCGCCCCGCGCTGGTCCTCGGCCAGGGGGCTGCGGACCACCAGGCCCCGTTCGGCGAGGCGGTCGAAGAGACGGCTGATCGCGCTCTGGGTGAGGACGACCCGCTGCTTGAGGTCCTTGAGTCGGGTCCCGTCCAGCGGGATGTTCACCAGGACGTCGAACTCGCTGACGGACAGCCGGTGCCGCTGCGCCAATTCCCGTTCGATGGCGCCCAGCACCTCGTGGTGGACCTCCATGTAGGACCGCCACACCCCGACCTTGAACCCCCGGGACACCACCGGCTCCGCACCCGACACCGCTGCCTCCTCCTTGCTTGCGTACGCATCATCCTCGCAGACGGGAGGCCGGGGCGCCCGAGCGCGCAGGGGCCGCGCGGTCAGGAGGCGAGGACCGCCGCGCCGTAGCTCCCGCTGTACGGGCCCTGGACCCGGACCTCCCGTACCGGCAGCCGGGCCGACCACTCGCGGTACACCCAGCGGGCCAGCTCCTCGGGACCCGCCCGGTGACACAGCTCGGCGGCGACGGCGTTGAGGTGGGTGTCGTCCAGACACCGGTGGGCCCATGCGGCGAACTCGGCGCATCCGACCCGGTCCCGGTCGGTCGGGTCCTCGGCGGAACCGTCCGGGGACCCGGTCTCCAGGGTGACGGTCCACAGGTGACTGTGCGCCACGCCCGCACAGGGGTGGCCGGGCGGGAGATCACGCTCCGTGTGCGTCGCGCTGAAGTACGCCGTCTCGGTACCTGCCGCCATCGGGCGTTCCATCCCTTCCGTAACCGGCCGCGGCCGGGGACGTCCCGCCGTGCTCGGCGAGTTGACCCGACCACGCTGCCACGACCGACCCGTGCAGGACCAGTGGCACGACGTCGGCCGGGTGATCAGCCGACTGGCCGCCGCCCGTCCGGACCAGTCCCCGGCCCGGGCCTGTCGCCGGGGAGGCCCGCGTACGTCACCGGGCCGGAGCTGCCGGTGGACGGGGCGCTGCCTGCCCGCAGCGGGTGTCGGGCGGACCACCTTCCCGAGGCGGCCCGCCCGACGCCCGTGACCGACGCCGGGGCTACCGGGCGCACCGCCGGCGGGCCGCCGAGGCGATGCCGCCGGGCAGGGACCGGGGCCGGGCCGGGAGGTCGGACTCCCCGCGGGTGGTGTCGTCGGACCTGGGCGGCTCACCGGTCAGCGTGCGGATGCGTTCGGTGAACCCCGGTTCCGGCAGGGGGAGTTCGACGTCCTCGTCGACCCACGCCACCGCGGCGGGTATGTAGTCCAGCACCGCGCAGACCATCGCCGGGACCCGCCAACCCGCCCTGACCCGGAGGGCGTTCAGGACGCGGAGGGTGGTGTCCAGGCTGGCGTCCGCCGCCCCCAGGTTGCGCAGCACCTCGGACAGTTCGGTCGGCAGCCGGGCGGCCGGCTCGCGGACGGGTTCCGTCGACCGGACCGGAGCCTTCTGCTGGACGTACCACCAGCTGGCCGGAGCGACCTCACCGAGGGACAGGTGGTGCAGGTAGAGGCAGTACCCGGCGGTGCGCTCCCCCGCCCCGGCCGCGTACTGCCACCAGAACCGGGCGGCCTCGTCGCCGTCGGTCAGTTGCAACAAGCACCCGAGGAGCAGCGCCCCGTCCGGTTCGGGCATCGCCTGGGCGAGGAACTCCTCCAGGCGGTCGAACGCGGCATGGGTGACGACGGTCTCGCACAGGGTGGTCAACTGGCCGGAGGCGGCCCGCCGGTCGTCGTCCGGCCGGGCGGCGCACGTCTCCGCCGGCGCGGTACCGGTCCGGTCGATGGCGCGGGCCACGATCCGCGCCTCGGCGGCGGCGATCTCCGCACGGGTGCAGGGTCCGTCGTCGACGAGACGGGCCCGGGACAGGCGGTCCAGCAGGTCGTCACGCATCGGAGCCTCCCCCCATGGTGGAGCGGTCGGGGCCCAGTATCTCCCGCAACCTGCGCCGGGCGTGCCGGTCGCTGGAGCGCACGGCGGCCTGGGAGATGCCGAGTTCGTAGGCGATGCGGTCGGTCGGCAGGTCGAGGAGGTAGCGCAGGACGGTGACGTCCTGTTGGCGTTCGGGCAGTTGGCGTACGGCCCCCATGAGGGTGAGGGATTCCTCCAGTTGGGCGAAGCGGTCGATGCTGGTGCGCAGGGCGACCGTGTCGAAGGCCGCCTCGTCGAGGGGCTGGACGTGCCGGTGTCCGCGCCGCAGGTGGTCGGCGACGTGGTTGCGCAGCACGGCCCAGGCGTACCGGTCGGGGTTGTCGCTGCTCAGGACCTGGGCCCATTTGGTCAGCAGCCGCTCGAAGGTGGCGTCGACGGCCTCCTCCGCGTCCGCGTGGTTGCGCAGGAAGGCGCGGGCGTAGCGGAGGTAGGACGGGCGGTGCATCTGGTGGAACGCCGAGAAGTCGATCGGCGGCGGCTGGGGCATCGGCGTGACGCGTCGAGGGGTGCGGGGGCCGTGGTTCTGTATCACCGGCCTTCCCCTCCGTCCCGGTCACGGCCGGCGTGCGTCACGCCGGCCGCCGGTGCGGCCTCGTGGAGCGGGGCCGTGGTGCGACGTCGCGGCACCCCGACCGGGTCGGCCGCCCTGCTGGTGTCCGCGGCAAGTCTCGTGGTCATGAACGGTTCTGTTCCCCTCACCTGTCGACCGGCGGTCGCTCCCTGTTCGCCCTGGAGTCGCCCGTCGGGGTGCGCGGCGCTGCGCACGTCACCCTGCAGGACTGATCTGAACAGCAAGATGTGCAAAGGCAATTCGAATGTGCCATGGGGATCTTCCGGGTTTTGCCCATTACTGATCGGCATCCGGGGTTTGCCCTGCAACGTTGATCTTCGTTGCCCTTCGAGCGCTCCGGCTCCGACCAGCCGGTCGGCGGACGCCCCGGGCGACTCCGCGCCGTTTGCGCAACGTTCACCTCCTCCCCCCTCCGAGCGGAGGGTGATCTGAATCACAGCCAGAGGAGGCGGCCGTTCCGCTCGTGGGGCTGCGCCGTCCGCCCGAAAACCCGTGGAACCGCACCCTCGTGAGCCGTTACCGTGCTGCCGCCCGTGGTCCCCCCGTCGAGGACGTGCCGTTGTACACCAAGTGAGAACCCCCGAGCGCTGATCCGTCGCGCGGTGCACCTGTGCGCCGTGCTCCTTTTCGCTGCGGTCTTCTCACCGGAACCGGTGCATCTCTGTGTCCAAGAACTGGGTGGTCGCACCCACCTGCCTACCGATCGTTCTCCGCCGTTGCCACCGGTGCGCCTCCGGGCGCTTCCGGACGGGCGGCAAGTTCCGTGTCAACGCACATCACAAACTCCTCGACGTGTGGCTCCTCGCACGGTGCACCGCGTGCGGGGACACCACCAAGATCACCGTCCTGGAACGGGTCAACGTGCGTTCCGTACGCCCCGACCTCCTGGACCTGCTGCACGCCAACGATCCGGCCCTGGCAGCCGAGTTGCTCCAGGACCCCGCCGTACGGCGCCGCAATCGCCTCGCCGTCGACTGGGACGGCGCCTGGCGCCTCGACGGCAGCGGGCCGGATCGACCGGAGGGCGAGGCGATCGAGGTCGCGGTCCGCTTCGCCGCACGGATACCCGTGCGGCCGGTACGCCTGATCGCTGAAGGCTTCGGCCTTCCGCGAGCCGAGGTCGAGCGGCTGCTCGCCCTGGGGAAGCTCGTGTCGACGGTTCGCCTGAGCGGCAAGCTCTCGCACGACTTCACCTTCCTGCTCAAACACTGAGCCGTTCCGCCCCGGGGCCCGTCCGGCAGTACCGAACCGCCGGGCGGGCCCCGCCGCGCACCCGGCGGGGGTTGACCTCAACCGATCTTGAGGTCCCAGAGTGGCCCCATGACGACCCCGCCGGAACAACACACCGCGGTGCGGAGCTGGATCAGGGACACGGCGCGCCCCCTGACCACCGTGGACCTCTCCGCACCCCTGGACGACCTGCGACCGCTCCTCGACGTGCTCACCGAACGGACGGCCGTGGTGGGATACGGCGCGGGGACCCGCGGGGCGCACGAGGTCTTCGCGCTCCAGGCGCGCATCGCCGCCCTGCTGATCGGTACGGCCGGGTTCCGTGCCGTCGCCTTCGACCAGGACTGGACGCTCGGCGTCCGACTCGACGCCTACGTGCGCACCGGCGTCGGAGACCCCGAGGCGCTGCTGGGCGCCGCGGAGCCGTTCTCCCGCACCGAGGAGGTGCTCGCCCTCGTCCGATGGATGCGCGCCTTCAACGAGGCCCGGCCCCAGAACCCCGTCCGCTTCGTCGGGGTCAGCCCGCACGAGACGGGGCCCTCGGCCTACGACACGGTGACCGACTACGTACGGCGGGCCGCCCCCGAGCTGCTGGACGAGTTGGCGGCCTGTTATGCGGACCTCCGCCCGCGGGGCGAGGTGTCGGCCCACACCCGGCGCTTCCGGGCCCTGCCGGACCGGCGGGCGTGGGTCGACCTGGCCCGTGCCGCGCACGCCCTGGTGGTGGGGGCGCCGGGCCATGACGGCCATGCGTGGGCCCTGCAACACGCCCGGGTGATCGTCCAGTACTACGAACTCCACGACCACGACGACGATCCGCTGGACCCGCACAACATGGCCGCCTACGAACGGGCCTTCGCCGAGAACGTCCAGTGGTGGCACCGGCACACGGGGCACCGCACGCTGTTCTGGACCTCCGGCTCGCATGCCGCCAAGGCGCCCACCCGGACCATCAGCTTCCCGCCGAACCCGGCGAGCGCCTCCCGCAACGCGGGCAGCCACCTCCACGACGGACTCGGGGACCGCTACCTGGCGATCGGGTTCACCTTCGGTCGCGGCGCACTCGCCACGTACACCGACGCCCCGCCCCACCGGGTGCCCGAACCCGCACCGTCGCTGGTGGAGTCGGTGCTGGACGACGACGCCACGGGTGACTACCTGCTGGACCTGCGCGCGGACGCTCCGCAGCCGGTCGCCGACTGGCTGGCCGGGACCGTGACCTTGCGGACCGTCGGCCCGACGTACGACCCGGACGACGACAGCGGGCACCACATGACCGGCGGTTCGCTGGCGGAGTGGTTCGACGTCCTGGTCCACCGACGGCACGTGACGCCCGCCCGTCTCCTCGGCCACCGGGGGCCACCGGCGACGACGCTCCCGTGACGACCGGTGGCCGGCGCCCGGGCGGTGGTCCCGCCCGGGCAGCGGTGTCCTACGCCTCGCCGGCCGGGTCCAGGACCAGCAGGCGGTGGTCCCAGCCCACGTCGTGACTCGCGCGGACGCCGAGCCCGGCGCGGGCCGCGAGCGCGGACAGGGCACTGGCCGTGCGCACGCCCGAGCCGAAGGCGCAGGTCAGCCGGAGGTGGTGCAGGGCCGTGTCCAGATCGGAGAAGGCCGCCGGGTCGCCCGGGGTGCCCTCGGGCCTGACCTGCTCGACCAGCACCAGGGTGCCGCCCTCCGGCAACCCCTCGGCGGCCTCCCGCAGGGCGTGCACCGCGTCCTCGTCGGGCAACCAGTCGAGCAGTCGCGACAGCAGGACCGTGTCGCTGCCGCCGGGCACGGGCCCGGTCTGCGGGACGAGGTCGATCCGGGGCAGGGCGTCCGTGTCGAGGACCTGCTCCCGCAGCACGCGCAGCGCGGAGGGCAGCGCCGCGATCCGCATCCGCAGCCCCGGCACCGCCTTGAGCAGCGCGTTCGCCAGGGAACCGACTCCGTGGCCGGCGGCCGTGAGGGTGCCCGCAGCGGCCCAGTCATGAGCGGTGACCACCCCGGGCGCGAACCACAGCGCCTCCTCCTCGATGAGGGTCCGCGCGGAGCCGCCGAGGCGTTCGTCCTCGCGCATGGCCTCGGCCAGCGGAACGCCGGACGCCGTCAGCTGTCGCCCGCCCCGACCCCGGACGGCGTCGAGCAGACCGGACAGCGAGAGGTCCAACGCGGCCTGCGCCCCGTCGAGCCGGTACTCGTCGGCCGAGTGGTCGTCCTCGACGAGTTCCTCGCCGACCTCCGTGAGGCGCACGCCGTCCGGGCCGAAGTCGAGCACGTCGATGCCCACCAGAAAGGCGAGCAGTGCAGCGAACACCTCCGGATCGGCCTCGCAGCGGCGGGCCAGTTCGGCGGGGTCCCGCAGCCCGTGGTGCACCAAGTCGAACAGTCCGAGGGTCACCGCCGCGCGGATCGCGTACCCCGGGGCCAGGTCGGTGAGTTCGTGCAGCCGCTCGTGGGCCTCGGACTCGTCGAGCTCCTCGGCGGCGTCGGCCGGCTCCGCGTCGCCGACGGCGTCCGGGGCCCCTCCCGGCGCGGGTACGGGCGCGGTCCGGCGCCAGTAGCCGGTGATGTGCAGCTGCTCCCGGGGAACCTGCCGCTCCAGGGTGAGGTGGCGGCGGATGCCCTTGAGCGTCAGCGTCTCCCCCGCCACCCAGACGAACACGGTGCCCGGCAGCCACTCCAGGTCCCGCAGCGCCCGTTCCAGGAGGTCGGTGCTGCCGGCCGGGGCGCCCCCGCGGGACAGCCAGGTGATCTCGACGTCCGCCCGGGTGGGCAGCTCCTGTCGGTGGCTGTCCTCGCCCACCTCCACCAGGACCCGGGCCCGGGTCCCCGCCGGCATCTCCGCGAGCCAGCGACCGATCGCGGGGAGCGCGGTCTCGTCACCGATCGCCAGCAGCCAGTCGCTGTTCTCGGGGTGGCCGTGGGACATCTTGGGACCCGCGATCCAGGTGACGGCGCCGGGCTCGACGTGTTCCGCCCAGGTGGAGGCGATGCCGCCCTCGTGGCGGACGAAGTCGAAGTCGATCTCTCCCGCCTCCGGGTCGAACCGGACCGGTGTGTAGTCCTTGGCGATCGGCCGCTCGTCCTCGGGCCAGTCGAGGCTGCCGACCTTCTGCCGGGGCAGCACCGGCCGCGCGTCGGGCTCACCGGGCTCGCCGGGCTCACCGAAGAAGAACTTCACGTGGTCGTCGAAGCCCTCGGTGCGCAGCGCGGGCAGTTCGATGTCGCCGCTGCGGAACGCGCCGAGCTGCGGGCCGCCCAGCGTCACGCGACGCATCCCGGGGGTGAGGTCCCTGACCCGCAACACGGTCAGTTCCCTGAGCACGATGGGGAAGGTGGCGACCGGACGGGGGCTGCGCGCTGGCATTCGGGGCTCCTTGACCTGGGGGTGGGGCGCTGTCGAACGGGGCTGCCGCGGTACCGGTGCGACCCGGGGCCGGCCACCTCCGCGGGACGGGCGGGCCGGTGTCCCGTAACGGACGGCCCCCACCGCGCGGTGACCGCAGGGCACCGGGGGGACGGGGGCCGTCCGACCCGCCGATCAGGCTAGGCGCGGAACGGGCCGGCCGATCCAACCGGCGGGTCCGGTCCGTGCCACCCGGGTGCCTCCGGCGGGCCCGGCCGACGAGTCGGCCGCCCGCTTCGACGGGCCGGCGCTGTCCCTTGGACCACGGCGAACGGCCCGCTCCTACGGTAACGGCGGTGGCCCCGGCCCGTGACACCGCCGGGTGGCACCCGTACCCCGTTCCCGCGCCCCGAGGATGATCCCCCACGTGAGCCAGCGTCCCGCCGTGCCCCCGCCCCGACTGTTGCGGCAGTGCCTGTCACAGGTCCGCGGCGACCTCGTGCGATCCGTCTGCTGGGCGGCGCTGCGCCAGTGCGCCTTCCTGGCCCTGCCCTGGCTGCTGGGCCGCTCCCTCGACGCCGGAGTCGAGGGAGCGGTGGGGACCGCGGCCTGGTGGGCCGCCGCGTTCGTCGCCGCCGCCGGCGTGGAGTACGCGGGGATGCGGGGCTGGCAGCTGTGGACCAACCTCGCCGAGGCCCGGGCCGGGACCTGGCTGCGGGTGCGGCTGCTGGGGGCGATCCTCTCCCTCGACACGGACACCGTGCGGCGCCGCACCGACGGCTTCGGTGACCTGACGGACCGGGCCACCCGGGACGTGGACACCGTCCTGACGTGGGTGCACGGACTGACCGCCTGGGTGGTGATCGGAATCACCGGGGTCGTCCTGGTGCCGGCGATCGCCGGGCTCGACCCGATGCTGCTGCTGGTGGCCGCCCTGACCGTGCCGGTGCTGCTGTTGCTCAACCGGATGTTCCCGCCCCGCTACGCGCGACGCGCGCGGGCCCTCGCCGAAGCGCACGGCCGGAGGTCATCGGCGGCCGAGGAACTGTTGTCGTCGCTGCTGCCGCTGCGCGGGGTCGGCGCGGAAGGGCACCTGGTGGACCGGCACCACCGGCACAGTGCGGAGGTCACCCGGCGCACCCGGCGGCTGGCCGCGGTCGGCGCGCCCTGGGAGGCGGCGGCGACCGTGGTGCCGTTGCTCGCGGTGGCGGCCGGACTGTGGGCGGGCGGACTGGCGGTCCAGGACGGCCGGCTCACCGTCGGCGCCCTGACGACCTTCGTCCTGTGGATGGGCACGGTCTCCCTGGCCGTCAACGTGATGACCGCACGGCTCGGCGAGCGCGCCGAAGCGCTCGTCGCGGCGGGACGCATCGGTGAGGTCCTCGCCCTGCCGCCCCGGCCGAGCCGGCGCCCCGCGCTGCCCCGCTCCGGCGGGCTGCGGGTGCGCGGGCTGACGGTCCGGCACCCGGGACGGGCACCGATCGGGCCGTTGGACCTCACGGCGGTGCCCGGCGAGTGGATCGCGCTGACCGGGCCCACCGGCTGCGGCAAGAGCACCCTGCTGCGCGCACTGGCCCGACTGGTCCCCGCCGACGGCACGGTGGAACTCGCCGGGGTCCCGCTGGACGACGCGGACCCGGACGACCTGTACGCCACCGTCGGTCTGGTGCCGGAGGGGCCGCTGCTGCTGCACGGCACCGTCCTGGACAACCTGCTGCTGGGCGGCGACCACCCGCGGTCCGCGCTCGACGCGGCCGCCCACGACTCCGGGCTCGACCGGGTGCTCGACCGGCTCTCCGACGGCTGGGACACCGAGGTCGGCGAACGGGGCCGGGGCCTGTCGGGCGGTCAGCGCCAACTGGTGGCACTGACCCGGGCGCTGCTGCGCCACAGCCCGGTCCTGCTGCTCGACGACGTGACCTCCGCGCTGGACGGGGCCACCGAGCAGGAGGTCCTGGCCCGGTTGCGCTGGGCGACCGAGGGCGCCGTCGTCGTGTTCGCCACCCACTCCCCCGCCGTGCGGGCGCTCGCCGACCGGGAGGTCCGGCTGTCGTCCGGGCCGGTCGGCGGCGCGTCCGCACCCGATACCGAGGAAACCACCCGTGTCCACTGACCCCTTCCTGCTGAGTGAACTGCCGGACCAGCGGCGGGTGTTCCGGCGGGCCGCGCCCTTCCTCCGGGGACACCGCCGGGCGCTCGCGGTGGCCGTGGTCCTCCATCTGGCCACTGCGGCGCTGGCCGTCGCGGTGACCGCGGTGATCGGCCGGGTCGTGGACGCCGCCGGGTCGGGCGACCGGGGGTCGCTCACCGCACGGGTGCTGCTCCTGCTGGTGCTGGTCCTGGCGACCGGGCTGCTGACCTGGGCGTCCCGCGTCTGGCTGATCCGCGTCGGTGAGGCGGTGCTGGCGGGGCTGCGGGAGCGGGCCACCGCGGTGGTGGCCGGGGCGCCGCTCAGGTTCGTGGAGGCGCACCGCGGGGGCGAGTTGCTGCGCCGCCTCACCGGGGAACTGAACGGCTTGGCGTCGTTCGTCGGCGGAACGCTGCCGGACCTGGTGTCCGCGGCACTGGTGCTGGTGTTCACGGTGGTGATGCTGGCGGCGCACTCGCTGGTGCTGACGGCCCTGCTGCTGGTGGCGTTCCTGCCGCCGGCGGTACTGATCGTGCGGCGGTTCCACCACCGGGCCGGACCCGCCTACGCGGCGGTGGCGGAGGCAGAGACGGAGGTCTCGGCCCGGTTCTCGGAGTCGCTGCCCGCACAGGAGCAGCTACGGATCACGGGGGCGGTGCCCCGGTGGCTGGAGCGCTTCCGGGCCGACAACGAGCGGCTGCGGGCGGCTCGGGAGCACCAGGTGCGTACCGAACTGGTCCTGGACTACCTGGCGTTGGTCCAGGCGGTCTGTCTCGCGGGGCTGCTGGTGACGGGTGCGGTCCTGGTGGGGCAGGGGCGACTGAGCGTGGGGGTCGCCGTCGTGTTCGTGCTCGCCACCCGGGAACTGCTGGGCCGTTTCGAGGACCTCGCGGCGTCGGTGGGCGAGGGCAGGGAGGCCCATGTGCGGCTGGCGCGGCTGCTTGACCTGCTGCGGGCGACCGCGCCGCGGGGCGAGCGGGTCGCGCTGCCCGGGCCGCGATCGGAGCCCGCCGTGCGCGGGGCGCTGGTGCTGTCGGAGGTCGCGTTCGGCTACGGGACCGGGGCGGCGGTGGTGGACGGACTGTCGCTGACCGTGGCGCCCGGGGAGCGGTTGGTGGTCGTCGGACCGACCGGGGCGGGCAAGTCGACGGTGGGCAAACTGCTCGCCGGACTGTACGCACCGGACCGCGGCTCGGTGACGTTCGCGGGGCAGGAGTTGGCCGCGCTGGACGCGGCGGCGCTCCGGGCGGCGGTGGCGCTCGTGCCGCAGGACGTGGTCCTGGTCGCGGGGACGGTGGGCGAGAACCTGGCGATGGTCCGGGGGCGGCCGGACCCGCAGCGGGTCCGTGCCGTACTGGCGGAGTTGGGGCTCGTGGAGTGGGCCGATGCGCTGCCCGAGGGCCTGGACACCCCGGTCGGGCCGGGCTCGCTGTCCGGCGGGGAGCGCCAGTTGGTGGCGCTGGCCCGGGCGGTGCTGGCCGATCCGGCGGTGCTGGTGCTGGACGAGGCCACGGCGGGGGTGGACCGGGAGACGGCCGCGCGGATCGAGTCCGCGTTGGCCGCCGCCGCGGGGGACCGGGCGCTGGTGGTGATCGCGCACCGGGCGGAGACGATCGCCCGGGGCCGCCGGGTGCTGACGATGCCCGCGGGCACGGTGACGGACCGCTGACGGCGGCACGACGGAAGACCCCGGGGGGAACGGCCTCAGCCGTTCCCCCCGGGGTCTTCCGTACCCGGGGGTGCCGGGGTTACTTCTTGCCTTCGGCTGCCTTCGCCAGGAGCGGAGCCAGCTCCTCGACGACCCAGGACGCGCTGAGCGCGTCGGGGTAGGCGATGGAGGAGGACAGGAGGTTGTCCGACGGGATCACGGTGAAGTTGCCGCCGCGCACCGCGTCGAGGGACTTGAACAGCTTGTTGTTCTCCAGTTCGGAGGCGCTGAGCAGGCCCTCGTCCCCGAAGGGGTAGGTGACCAGGAGGATGTCCGCCTCCAGCTGGTCGATGTTCTCCAGGCTGACCCCGTTCTTGGTGGCGGTGTAGTTCTTCGCCTTGTCGGTCTTGCGCAGACCCAGTTCCTCGAAGACGCCGGGGTCCTGCTCCGCGTAGGACATGAAGGTCAACTGCTCGGGGTGGACCACGGCGTAGGTGTAGGTCTTGCCCTTGAGCACCGAATGGGTCTTCGCCGCGTCCTTGATCGCCGCGCGGTTGGCCGCGATGACCTTCTCCGCCTCGCCGGTGAGCCCCAGCGCCTTGGCCGCGGTGGTCAGTCGCTCCTGCCAGGTGAGGGTGTCGGCGTGCTTCTTGTCGGTGAAGGTGACGACGGGGGCGATGGGCTTGAGCTTCGCGTGGTCCGCGTCCATGTCCCAGGTGTTCATGCCGAGGATGATGTCGGGGTCGGCCGCCGCGATGGCCTCGTAGTCCGTGCCGTCGGAGTCGTCGTACGTCTCCAGCTTGTCGACGCCGAGCTTGTCCAGCGCCCGCTGCTTGTACTCGCCGACGGGGTCGCCGTCCTCCACGTCCGGGGTGATCACCGGGACGAGGCCGAGGGCCAGGGCGATGGAGGTGTCCCCGTCGGAGACGGTCGCGACCCGCACGGGACGCTCCTTGACCTCGCCGGGGCCCCACGCGCTGGTGAGCTTCACCGGGAAGCCCTGGTCGCCGGCGGCGGCAGAACCCTTGGCACCGTCCGCCTTGTCGTCGTCGCCGGAGCTGCCGCAGCCGGTGACCAGGGCGAGGGCGGTCGCGGAGGCGAGCAGCAGCCGGACGGCGCCACGGCGGCGCAGCGGGCTGGTCGGGCGGTTCATGATGTCTCCTGAGGGTGAACGGTGAGAACGGTGGAGCTGTCCCCGGTGGGCCGGGCGCCGATGTGGCGTCCCAGCGGGAAGATCTGTGGCCGCGCCGACCGGGGGTGGGGCACGACGACGCACGGCATGCCGAACACCTCGGCGACGGTCTCTTCGGTCAGGACCTCTTCCGGGGTGCCCTGCCGGACGATCCGTCCGTCGCGCATCGCGACGATGGACGAGGCGTACAGGGCGGCCTGGTTGAGGTCGTGGGAGACGAGGACGATGGTCTTGCCGGTGCGCTCGTTGAGGTCGGCCAGCAGGTCCATCACCTCGATCTGGTGGGCGATGTCGAGGTAGGTGGTGGGTTCGTCGAGGAGCAGGGTGGGGGTGTCCTGGGCCAGTGCCAGGGCGATCCACACGCGCTGGCGCTGGCCGCCGGACAGTTCCTCGACGGGACGGTCGATCAGCTCGGCGGTGCCGGTGGCGGCGAGGGCGTCGGCGATGACGACCTCGTCGGCTTCGGTGCGCCGCTGGCCGAACCTGCGGTGCGGATGGCGTCCGCGCCAGACCAGGTCGCCCACCGTGATGCTCTCGGGGGCCAGCGGTGCCTGCGGCAGGATGCCGAGGCTGCGGGCGATGTCCCGGGTGGACATGGTGTGCAGGTCGGCGCCGTCGAGGAGCACCGATCCGCCGGCCAGCGGCAGCAGCCGGGCGATGGACTTCAGCAGGGTGGACTTGCCGCAGGCGTTGGGGCCGACGAGCGCGGTGATCTGTCCCTCGGCGATCCGCAGGGACAGCTCCCGGATGATCAGCGACTTGCTGTAGCCGGCACTGACCGCGCGGGCTTCGAGCCGGGGCTCCTGGAGTTTCTCGGTGGTCACGTGACGGCTTTCTGCCTGCGCCGAAGGATCAGCCAGACGAAGTAGGGCGCGCCGATCAGCGCGGTGAGGGCCCCGGTGGGCACCGGGCTGATGAGGGGGGCGTTGCGGGCGAGGACGTCGGCGGCGAGCACGATGACCGCGCCGACGAGGGGCGCGAGGCCCAGGGAACGATCGGCGCCGACGAGTCGGACCGCGAGCGGACCGCTGATGAGGGACACGAAGCCGATCGGTCCGACGACGCTGGTTGCGAGTGCCGCGGCGGCGGCCCCCAGCAGCAGTGCGGCGACCCTGGCCCAGGAGACCCGGGTGCCCAGTCCGGTCGCGAGCCCGTCGCCGAGGTCCATGGCGTAGAGCGGACGGGACAGCAGCGCGGCGCACAGGACACAGCCCACCAGGGCGGCGGCGAGGGTGCCGACGCCGTCCCAGGTGACGTCGTTGACGCTGCCGACGAGCCAGCGCAGGGCGACGGCGATGCTGTGCTGGTCGGCGACGGTGAACAGGTAGTTGGTGTAGGCGGTGCAGACGCCGCTCAGTCCGATGCCGACGAGGACGAGCCGGTAGGTGTCGATGCCGCCGCGCCAGCTGAGGAGGTGCACGAGGCCCACCACCAGGAACGATCCGGCGATCGCGGCGAGCGGCGCCCCGTACGGCAGGGCGGGTGCGAACAGCAGCACGGTGGTGGCCCCGGCTCCGGCGCCCGCCGAGATACCGACGATGTCGGGGGTGGCCAGCGGGTTGCGGACGAGCCGCTGGTACAGCACTCCGGAGAGGCCGAACAGGGCGCCGGAGAGCATCGCCGCCAGGGCCCGGGGCACCCGGTTCTGGAAGATCACGTAGTCGGCGAGCCCGGTGCGCATCCCGAACGCGGCGGGCAGGACGTCGACGGTGTCGATCCGTCCGATGCCGCCCAGCAGGACGGAGGCGCTGAGGAGGGCGACCATCCCGGCGACCAGGGCGGCGCAGATGGTGGCCAGGCGCCGGCCCTGGAGCCGGTGGGCGGTGCGGAGCGCGGCGACGGTGGCGGTGTTGTCCGTCGGTTTCGCGGGCGGGGCCGCGGTCGGCTCGACGGTGACGGTGGCGGCGGTGGGCGAGTGCGTCACGGCGGTCACACCCTGACCAGGTCGCGGCGGCGGGCCAGCCAGATGAAGAACGGGGTACCGACGGCCGCGGTCATCACGGCGACCTGGATCTCGCCGTGGTCGATGATCAGGCGCCCCGCGGTGTCGGCGGTCAGCAGCAGGATCGAGCCGAGGGCCATCGACAGCGGGAGCGACCAGCGGTGGTCGGCGCCGACGAGCAGCCGGGCGCAGTGCGCGGCGGCGAGACCGACGAAGGCGACCGGTCCGACGGCGGCGGTGGCGGCGGCGCAGAGCAGGACGGCGATGGCGGCGGAGGCCAGTCGGGCGCGTTCGACGCGCACGCCGAGTCCGCGGGCGGCGTCGTCGCCCATGCCGAGGATGTTGAGGGTGCGGCCGAGGGGCAGCGCCAGGAGGAGTCCGACGATCGCGAACGGGGCGATCTCGTCGAGGACCTTGGCGCGTCCGGTGAGCTGGCCCACGGACCAGAACCGCAGATGGGCGAAGACGGCCTCGTCACGGACGACCAGCAGGGTGATCAGCGAGGACATCACGGCGGCGACGGCCACGCCGGCGAGCACCAGCCCGAGGGTGGAGCCACCGGTGTTGCTGCGGGTGCCGATCAGGTAGACCAGGGTGGCGGTGAGTGCCGCTCCGACGAGCGCCAGCCAGAAGTACGCGGTGACTCCGGTGATGTCGAGGAAGAGGATGCCGACGACGACGGTCATGGCGGCGCCCTGCTCGATGCCGAGGATTCCGGGGTCGGCGAGCGGGTTGAGGGTGAGCGCCTGCATGATCAGCCCGGAGGCTCCGAGCGCGGCGCCCACGGCGAGGCCCAGGAACGTCCGGGGTACGCGTTCGGTCCACAGGACGTGCGCGTTGTAGGCGCCGCCGTCCGGGTCCAGCAGGATGCGGACGACCTCCGGTGGGGAGATGGAGCGCGCTCCTAGTCCAATACTGGCCACGGTCACGGCGACCAGCGCGAGGACGGCGCACACCAGCACGGCAGTACCGCGCGAGGAGCGGGTCCTTGCCGGTGAAGGGGGTGTTGTCGCCCTCGGAAGGGTGTCTGTCATGGATGTTCCTCGGGCTTCTCACCTGGGCAAGCGTCGACTTAGGTTACCCTTACCTACCCGAAGGGTGGTCCAATGTCGGGGCCACATCACTCACAACCAGGGGTCAACCGGACCCGAGACACGGGAGGGCCGTTGCACTGGGAGAGGACCGCAGACGTGACCGGAAACAGTCCCTTGACCCCGGACACCGCCCTCGGGGACGACGACTTCATCGCCGCCGGGGGGCACCCGACGCACGCCCATGACTTCCATCAGTTCCTGTACGTGCCGGTGGGCGGGATCGTGGTGCACGCGCAGGGCCGCGACCACGAACTGTCCGCGTCGGTGGCCCTGTGGGTCCCGGCGTGGCTGCCGCACAGCGCCCGGTTCGGCAGCGAATCGGTGATCGTCGTGGAGACCTTCGACCCCGACGACCACCTGCTGCCGTACACCGCCGCCACCCCGGTGAACGTCACCGATGCGCAGCGGCGGCTGCTGCTCGGGCGGATGCGCAGTTCGGACCCGTCGGAGAACGACCCGGCCGTCTTCGCGGCGCTGTCCGCGGGGCATCGCGACTGCCTGCCGCTGCCGCAGCCGACGAGTCAGGCGGCGCGCAGCGTGGCGCTGGCGCTCGGGCGGGAGCCGGGCGATCCCCGGACGGCGACCGAATGGGCGGAGGAGCTGTACACCAGTTCCACGAGTCTGCGTCGGGCGTTCCGCACCGAGACGGGGCTCGCGTTCTCGGAGTGGCGGACCCGGCTCCGGCTGAACCACTCGCTGCCGCTGCTGGCGCAGGGCCAGTTGGTGAGCGCGGTCGCGGCCCGGGTCGGCTTCGTCAGCACCAACGGCTACATCCTCGCGTTCCGCCGGCACTTCGGGCGGACTCCGGGCGCGTACGTCCGCGAGGCGGAGGGGTCCCGAGCGCCGGCCGCGTGACGCGACGGCGGCCCGACCGCCGCAGCGAAGAGCCCCGTGACCTCAGGTCACGGGGCTCTTCGCTGAGCACTGGCTCCGGCTCCGGCTCCGGCATGCCGGTACCGCTCAGCGCGGGCGGTACGACGTGCGGCCGGGGGCGACTACTTGGTGAGGGCGGCTTCCAGCTCGTCCAGGATGTTGCCGGCACCGGTGTAGCCGATCGCCTGGATCCACAGCTCGTCCTTGACGACGTGGACGTTGCCCTTCTTGACGGCGTCCATGTTCTTCCACAGCGGGCTGCCGAGCACCTGGGTGGCCTTGGCCTTGTCCGGGTCACCGATGGTGGAGTGGAAGATGACGTCCGTGTCGGCCATGTCGATCTTCTCGGGGCTCACGTTCAGCATGAAGCCGTCCACGGCCTTCGCCGTGACGGCCGGACGGCCGAGGCCGACGTCCTTGAAGATCGTGCCGAGGTAGTTCTCCTTGCCGTAGATGCGGATGTCCGCACCCTCGACGAAGCGGACCATGTTGACCTCGATGGCGGCGGCCTTGTCCTTGCCACCGAGCGCGGTGGTGACCTCGGCGGTGCGCGCCTGGTACCCGGCGACCGCCTTCTGCGCCTCGGTCTTCTTGCCCAGCGCATCGGCGTGCACCAGGAAGTTCTCCTTCCACGGCAGACCCGTGGACTCGGTCATCACGGTCGGCGCGATGGCCTTGAGCTCTTCGTACTTGTCGCCGTGACGGAGCTTGCTGGTGAGGATCAGGTCCGGCTTGAGGGCCGCGATGGCCTCCAGGTTCGGAGTGGTCATCTCACCGACGATCTTGACGCCGTCGACCTTGTCCGCCGGGATGTGGGACGGGAACCCGGTCTTGGAGTCGGTGCGGGTGGCGCCGACCGGCTTCACGCCGAGGGTGATCACCGAGTCGAGCTCGGCGGTGTCGAGGGTGACGACCCGCTGGGGCTCGGCCTTGACCTTGACGTCGCCCATGACCGTCTTGAGCGTGCGCTCCGGCGCGGTCGCCGCGGACTCCTTGCCGCCTTCGCTCTTCTTGTCCCCGTCCGAGTCGGAACCGCACGCGGTCAGGGCGAGGGCTCCGGCGACGGCGGAGGCGAGGGCGATGCTCACGCGGCGGGATGCGGTCATGGCGGTCATGGTTCTTCTGCTTTCAAGTACGGGAGCCTGGGGAGGCGAACACGCACAGCATAGTTCGGTAAGGCTTAGCTAAGTCTATGTGGATCTCGTCTCATGGGACCCGGAGGGTCCGTCCGCACGACACCCCGCCCACCTGTGCCCCTCGTACCGCATCCACCACTCCCGCCCAACACGCGCGCCCCGCAAGGACGTTCCGCGCCGGGCCGGGCTAACGCCCGTTCACCGGGGGCGGGCCGGCCAGCGCCACCGTCGCCTGGACGAGCCGGTCCAACATTCCCCGGGTCTGCGGACCGGGCACGGCCTCACCCCGGATCAGATGACTCACCGACACCCCGTCCAGCCCGGCGAGGAGGAAGGCCGCGAGCTCTTCGGGCGGCACCGCGTAGGACCGGCCGGTGCGACGTCCCGTCTCGATCAGGGCGTCGGTCGCGATCTCGGCGATGTCCCGGTAGTGCCGCTCCACCACCTCCCGCAGCTCCGTGCTGCGCAGGGAGAGGGTGATCAACTCGAACCACACGAGGTTCAGCTCCGGCTGGTCGTTCATGTCGATCCAGTACGCCTCGGCGGTGGCCCGCAGGGCCTCCTCCAGGCTGGTCGCCCGCGCCACGGCCCGCTGGGCTCCGACGACGAGTTCCCCGGACAGCGATTCCAGCACCGCCCGGTACAGGTCCGCCTTGGTGCCGAAGGTGTAGTGCACGGTCGCCTGGGCGACCCCGAGTTCGGCCGCGATCGCCCGGGTGGACCCCGCGGCCACCCCTTCGCGAGCCATGAGTTCGATGGCCGCGGCAATCAGCTGGGGTCGACGCTCGGCGGCGGTCACATGAGCCATACAAGCCACTATAGCGACATAGTCCAACGTCCACGTCGATCGACTTTGTCACCTGACCAAGTCATGCGTATGGTGGAACGGCGCCGCAGACCGCGCAGAACGTCTTGGGCCGTGCAGACCGCACAGACGCCGCAGACCACCGAGGACCACTGAGGGGCCAGGTCAATGAACCCGACAGCACTCCGCCGCGCCGCGGGCACCTCCACCGTTCCCGAGCGCACCTCCCTTCCCTTCTTCGGACACGCCCTGAGGGTGCCGACCGACACCTTCACCCAGTGGGCGATGCGCGAGGCGCGGGCCCTGGGCCCGATCTTCAACATCCGCGTGTTCGACGAGGACACCCTGATCGTGTCGGGCGGCGAACTGGTCGCCGAGGTCTGCGACGAGAGCAGGTTCCGCAAGTCGGCGGCGCCCCTGGTGACCGTCCGGGAGTTCGCCGGCGACGGGCTCTTCACCGCGTTCGGCGACGAGCCCAACTGGCGCAAGGCGCACAACATCCTGCTGCCCGCGTTCTCGTTCCACGCGCTGCGCGCCTACCACCCGACGATGGTGGAGGTCGCCCGGCGGCTGCTCGCCAAGTGGGACGCGCACGAGGGGCGGACCGTCGACGTCGCCGAGGACATGACCCGGCTCACCCTGGACACCATCGGACTGTGCGGTTTCGGCTTCGACTTCGCCTGCTTCACGCGCACCGAACCGCACCCGTTCATCGCCTCGATGGTCCGCGCACTGGACCACGCGCAGAGGAAGACCGGCTTCTTCCCCGGCCTCGACCTGCTGTACGCCAACGCCGAGAAGCGCCAGCGGGCCGACGTCCTCGCCATGAACCGCCTCGCCGACGACATCGTGCGCCGTCGCCGGGCCGCCCACGACCCGAACGGCGAGGTGGCCGGGGACGGGCCGGCCGACCTGCTGTCCCTGATGCTGCACGCCCGGGACAAGGAGACGGGCGAGCGCCTGGACGACACCAACATCCGCTACCAGCTGCTCACCTTCCTCATCGCGGGCCACGAGACCACCAGCGGAGCGCTCTCCTTCGCGCTGCACTACCTGTTGAAGAACCCCGCGGTGCTCGCCGCGGCGCAGGCCGAGACGGACGCGCTGTGGGGCGACGCCGCCGACCCGGACCCGTCGTACGAGGACGTGGGCCGACTGCGGTACCTGCGGCAGGTCCTCAACGAGAGCCTGCGACTGTGGCCCACGGCACCCGCCTTCGCCGTGGAACCCCTGGCGGACACCGTCATCGCAGGCCGCTACCCGGTCCGCGCGGGGCAGGTCGTCATGGTCCTCACCCCGATGCTGCACCGCGCCCCGGGCTGGGGCGACAACCCCGAACTCTTCGACCCGGCACGCTTCGCCCCCGAGGCCGTGGACGGCCGACCCGGCCACCTCTACAAGCCCTTCGGCAACGGCGAACGCTCCTGCATCGGCCGCCAGTTCGCGTTGCACGAGGCGACGCTCCTGCTGGGCCTGATCGTGCACCGCTACCGTCTGCTCGACCGGGACGGCTACCAGCTGAAGGTCAAGGAGACCCTGACCCTCAAGCCGGACGGCTTCAGGCTCGCCCCCGTGCGACGCGGCACCGCCGACCGACACCCGCTCGCCGCCCCGGCCCCAGCCCCGGCTGCGAGCACACCCGGCACCGCACCCGGCACCACGTCCCGTGCCACGGACGACGGCCCGACCGCGCCCGACGGGCTGCGCGCCCCGGGCACCACCCTCACCGTGCTGTACGGCTCCAACCTCGGTACGTCCCGCCAGATCGCCGCGGACCTCGCCGACGAGGGCACCCGACACGGCTTCGCCACCGCCCTCGCCCCGCTGGACGACGCCGTGCAGGCACTGGACCCGAACGGTCCGGTGCTGATCGTCGCCTCCTCCTACAACGGCCGCCCCACCGACGACGCGGGCCGGTTCGTCGCCTGGTTGGAGGACGGCGGGGCGCCGGCCGGGCTGCCCTACGCGGTCCTCGGGGTCGGCGACCGCAACTGGTCCGCCACCTACCAGCGCGTCCCCACCCTCATCGACGACCGGCTCGCCGCCGCGGGCGGCACCCGACTCCTGGACCGGTACGCCCTCGACGTCTCCACCGACGTGCCGACGGAGGTCGGCACCTGGAGCAACCGGGCGTGGACCGCGCTGCTGGACCGCTACGGCGTGCCCGCCGACGAGGCACCGGGCAGCGCCCCGCCCACCGCCCGGTACACCGTCGAGGACAGCGAGGTCACCGCACCGGCGCTGCCGACCGCCGACGCGCTCGTCCCGTTCGTCGTCGCCGCGAACGACGAACTCGTCGACGTGGGGCACGCCCTGGGCCGTTCCAAGCGGTTCCTGCGCCTCGCACTACCGACCGGCACGCAGTACCGCACCGGTGACCACCTCCTGGTCCGCCCGGTCAACCCCGCGGACCTGGTGGACCGGACGCTCGCGGTCCTCGGCCTCGACCCGGACCGGGTGGTCGTGCTGCGCGCCACCGCGGGCGGCCGGTCCCCGCTACCGGTGGACCGGCCGATGACGGTACGCACCCTGCTCACCCACTTCGTGGAGCTGGAGCGACCCGCCACCGCACGGCAGCTCGCCGCACTGGCCCGGCACGCCCCGTGCCCGCCCGAGCGGACCGCCCTGACGGAGCCCGCCGACCGCGCCGCGGCCTGCCGCGACACGGTGGTGGACCTGCTCGACCGGTTCGCCTCCTGCCGACCCGCACTGGCCGAACTGCTGGACGTGCTGACCCCGATGAACCCGCGCTACTACTCCGTGTCCTCCTCCCCCGCCCGGGCACCCCGCACGGCCGACCTCATGATCGCCGCGCACCCGGCGCCGCACCGCGACGGCGAGGGCACCTTCCTGGGCACCGGCGCCGCGTTCATGGCCTCCTTGCAGCCCGGTGACACCGTGTACGCCCGCATCTCGCCGTGCCGCGAGGCGTTCCGCGTCCCGGCGGACCCGTCGGTCCCGCTGGTCCTCGTCTCCGCGGGCACGGGTCTTGCCCCCTTCCGGGCGGCCGTCGCCGACCGGGCCGACGCGGCGGCCGACGGCGACACCGCGCCGGTGCTCGTCTACTTCGGCTGCGACCACCCCGAGGTGGACTACCTCCACCGCACCGAGTTGGAGTCGGCCGCGGCCGGCGGCGCCGTCAGTCTGCGGCCCGCCTTCTCCCGGGCCCCCGAGAACGGCGCACGGTTCGTCCAGGAGCGCCTGCTGAACGAATCCGCCGAGGTGTGGGAGCTGTTGGAGTCCGGGGCGCACGTCCGGGTCTGCGGTGACGGTCGTGCGATGGCCCCCGCCGTACGGGACGCGCTGTGCGCGGTCCACCGCCGGCACACCGGCTCGTCGCCCGAGGAGGCGGCACGGTGGCTGTCCGGGCTGACGGCCGAGGAGCGGTACGTGGAGGACGTCTGGGCGGGCTGAACCCCGCGGGGCCACCGGAAAAACGGGTGGCCCCCGTTCCCGCGCCGCTGTTACCGTGCCGGAGTGCCCCACCCGTGGGCACCCCGTGGTCGCGCCGAGCGCGCACCGCGGCCCCTCTCCGGGCTCCCCCCGAGCCCTAGAAAAGCGGTGTTGTATGCCCCGGCCCGTGCCGAGCGCGCCTCGTCGAAGCGTGCGCGCGTCCGGCTGCTGACCCCGTTCGGCCCGCCGAACACCACCGGTTGACGCCCGTCGTCCACCGGAGGTTCCGGCGACCTCCGCGCCCGGGGTCCCCCGCCGTGCGCCCCGGTGTTCCGGGTCCCGCCCGCGCCCGTCCGTACCCTCGCCGTGCGGTGCCCTCCGGCATCGTGCCGCCCGGGGTGCCCACGGGCCGGCGCCCCCGTCGCACCGACGTCTCCCCACGCTTCCCCGACGCCGCTCGGCGCCTCCTGCTGTCCTCGCCCCATCCCCAGCCAGGAGAACCCAGGGTGTCCACCCTTTCGAACAGTCGCAGCCACGGCCACGGCGACGCCGCGAACCACCAGCCCAGCCCGGTGCTGCGCACCAGCACCTTCACCTGCGTCCGCTGCGGGCTCACCGTCGGCACGCTCGACCCCGCCGGCGCCGTCCGCAACCACTGCCCGAGCTGTCTGCACTCGCAGCACCTCACCGACCACGTGGAGGGCGGCGCCTCCGACTGCGCCTCGCGGATGACACCGATCTCCATCGCCGTGCTGCGCACCGGTGACTGGATGGTCATCCACCGCTGCACCCGTTGCGACGAACTGACCTCCAGCCCCGTCAGCCCCGACGACAACCAGCTCATCCTGATGCGGATGGCCGTCCGACCACTGGCCCAACCCCCGTTCCCGCTCGAAGTCTTCGCCGAGCTGTGACGGTGGGGGAACCCGGTCGACCAGAACCAGGAGGAGGAACCATGCCACGACGGACGAGACGAACGGACGGCGGCACCCCGGGGGGCCGTGAACGGCGACGCGCAGCACGACCCCAGCGCCACAAGGACGTGCTGCACGGCAGGGGCGGGGAGCGCGGGGAGTCGTTCCGCTGCGTGGGCTGCCGCCTGGACGTGCCGCTGCGCGCACCCGGCACCGTCCACCGCAACCACTGCCCGCACTGCCTCGCCAGTCTCCACGTGGACGCGCGGGTCCCGGGCGACCGGGCTTCGCAGTGCCGGGGCCGAATGACCGCCCTCAGTCTGTCGGTACGCGCCGACGGGGAGTGGCTGGTCATCCACCAGTGCCTGTCCTGCGCGGAGTTGAGCGTCAACCGGATCGCCGGGGACGACAACCCGTTGCCCCTGATCCGGCTCGCCACCCGCCCGCTGGGCGATGTGAACGCCCCCGTGCGCGCACTGCTCACGCTCTAGCGCCCGACCCGGACGGCGCCGCCGCACGGCCCTTCAGGGCCGTGCGGTTCGCGGCCGGTCCGCGCCCGCCACCGTCGCCGCGGGGCCGTGACCCCGAGACCGGTGACCGTACCCCCGCACAGAGGGCGCGGTCACCATCGCCGGACGCGGCCCGGCTGCGATACCCGATTGATGTTGACCCATCCATGGGTGATGTTCCACAGGCTCTGCCACCTTTTGCCCTGCCCTGATCAGCTTTTTAGATCGCTTTTGGTGATCCCGCTCTGGAGAAGACCATCCGATGCGTGCCCGCCCCGAGACCGAGGAGCCCCGGCTCCGGCACACCGTCCGAGATCGTGCTGACCGCGGACCCGGGAGCGTCCGTCACGGAGGACGCCCGGTTCTTCGCCCTGGTCCCGGGCACCCGCCGGCTGCACCTGGGGCTGCCCTTGTTGCTCGGACTGGACGAGGCGCAGGTGCGGGCGGTGCTCGCCCTCACCGGCCGGACCGCCAGGCGGGACTGCTCCCGCCGCACGGTGAGGTGTTCGGTGGCTTCGGTGCGCTGCTCGCCGCGCGGGCACCCGAGTTGGCGGCGCTACGGGCCGAGCCGCTGCTGTCCGAACCGTACGACTCGCACCCACCCGTGGCGGACCGGATCGGGCGGATCGAGCAACTCCCCGCGGACGCACCGGGTGACGAGGACGTCCGGCCGGTGAGCGCGCGCCGCAGCAGCCCGTCAACGGGGGCCGAACCGGCCCTCACCCGCGGCGACCAGACCCGTCTCGTAGGCGATGACGACCAATTGCGTGCGGTCGTGCGCCCCGAGCTTCGCCAGCAGCCGTCTGACATGGGTCTTGACGGTGGCGACGCTCACGCCCAGATGGTCGGCGAGGACCGGATTGGGCAGTCCGCGGGCCACCAGGCGCAGGATCTCCACCTCCCTCGGGGTGAGGCCCGACAGGTCCTCCGCGAGCGCCGGGCGCGGCTCGTCCCGTCCGGCGAACTCCCGGATGAGCCGCCGGGTGACCGCGGGGGCGAGCAGGGCGTCACCGGAGGCGACGACCCGGATCGCCGTGAGCAGGTCGGCGGGGAGGATGTCCTTCAGCAGGAAGCCGCTCGCCCCGCCGCGCAGCGCCGCGTACACGTACTCGTCGAGGTCGAAGGTGGTCAGGATCACCACCCGGGTCCCGGCTGCCGCGTGGTGGGCGCAGATCCGACGGGTGGCTTCGAGGCCGTCGACCCCGGGCATCCGGACGTCCATGAGGACGATGTCGGGGAGCAACCGCAGGGTGAGCTCGACGGCTTCCTCACCGGTCACGGCCTCGCCGACCACCGTGAGGTCGGGGACGCTGTCGATGAGCAGTCGGAAGCCCGTCCGCAGCAGGGCCTGATCGTCGGCGATCAGTACGCGCACCGGCCCGCTCATCGCGCGCCCCCGTCCGTGCCGGGCAGTCGGGCGTGGACCCGGAACCCGCCGTCCGCCAACGGCCCGGCGGTGCAGGTGCCGCCGCACATCGTCGCCCGTTCCCGCATCCCGACGAGCCCGTGTCCGCCGCCCGCCCGACGGCCGGTGAACCGCGCGGCCCGGGGCGGCGGCGCGTTGACGATGTCGACGTCGACACCGTCCGGTGCGGTACGGGACACCGTCACCCGACAGTCGGCCGACTCCGCGTGTCGGACCACGTTGGTGAGGGCCTCCTGGACGATCCGGTAGACGGTGAGTCCCGTGGTCGGGAGCAGTTCCACCTCCGGGTCCATCCGCAGGTCCACCCGGGGGCCGGCGGTCGCGACGAGGGCGGGCAGGTCCGCGAGACCGGGCACCGGCCCCAACTGAGCCTCCTCCAGCGGGGTGCGCAGCACCCCGAGCATGTGGCGCATGTCGGCGAGCGCGGTCCGGCCGGCGGCCCCGACCAGGGCGAGGGTCTTCTCGACCTCCCCGGGGTTGGTCGCGGCGACCGCGCGGGCGACCTCGGCCCGTACGGTGATCACCGTCAGGTGGTGCGCCACCATGTCGTGGAGTTCCCGGGCGATGCGCAGCCGTTCGTCGGTGACGGCCTGTCGGGCGAGGACCCGTGCGTGCAGTCGCTGGTCCCGCTGGGCCGTGCCGATCAGCCAGGACACGGTCAGCAGCAGCCCGACGAAGACGATGCCCGAGATCGTCTGGACGGGGGTCGCCGGCCGTATCAGGGTGGTGGTGACGGCGACCGCCGTCAGTGCGCTGACCAGCGCGGTGACGGCGCGGCGGCGGGGCTCCTGGGAGGCCACCGTGTACAGCGCCAACGGCACCACGAGCCATGCCTCCTCCCAGCGGAGGGTCAGTACGGACACGACCGTCCCGGTCAGTACGGCGTACAGCACGGGCAGCGGCCATCGGCGGCGCACCGCGATCGGCAACCAGAGCAGTACGGCCGCCGTGGCGGGGGCCCAGCCGGTCAGTGCCTCGCCCGTCCCGAAGGCGGCGGCGAGCAGGACGGCGGCGCCCGCGTCCACCCACCGCCAGAAGTCCGTGCGCAGCCTCCCCGCCAGCAGGGGGCGGGTCTCCCGTTCGTCCATGGCAGCAGGCTACGCAGCGCGGCGGGGCGGTTCGGTCCGTCCCGAGGACGTGATGCGCACGGCGAAGTCCTCCGTACGGCCGACCCCCGGCGTACCCTCCTGGGCTGACGCCCGGCCGGCGACCGGGGCGTGGAGGGGCCGGTGCTCAACCCAGTCGGGTGCCGCAGTCGCAGCAGAAGCGGGCGCCCGGGTCGCGCGGGGGTCGGCCGCACCCGGCGCAGGGACCGCGGGTGGCCGCCGGGCGGGCCGCACGGCCGGGGCGTCTGCGATGCACGGTGAGGTAGGTGAGCCCGGTCGGGTCGGCGCCGATCCCGCGCGGGGTGCCGCGGGCGATCCACACCACCGTGCCGGGGGTCAACTCCCTTCGCGTGCCGTCGGCCACCAACCAGCCGTCGCCCTCGGTGACGTACAGCAGCACGTCGAGGTCGGGTTCGACGTGCGACGCCACCTCGGCGCCCGGGCCCAACCGGAGGACGTGGGCGTCGAGTTGCCGCGCCCCGGCCACCAGTCGCCACAGCGTCCCGCCCTGCTCCCGCGGAGCCCCGCGGATCAGTTCGGGTACCCGTGCGAGCACTCCGGTCGACGAAGAGGACGTCATGCCTACCACCTCCGGCCAGGACGGGGGACGTTGGCCACGGCGGACCCGGGACCGTGGGGCGACGGGAGACGCGTGCCGCCCGCCCGGTGGTCGAGGTGCCGTGGTGCCCTGCGGTACGTCCGGCGGGCGCCGTCCGTTCAGCGCGCGGCGCCCGCGCTGCCGACGTCCCCACGGGCGCCCGGTCGGTGCGGGTGCTACGCGTCCGGTGCTGCCCGGCCCGGGACGCACCGCAGGGACAGCACCATGGTGAGGCCGCCGCCGGGAGTGTCCTCCGCGGTGAGGATGCCGCCGATCGCCTCGGTGAACCCGCGGGCGACGGCGAGGCCGAGGCCGACCCCGGCGCCGCGCGGGGCGTCCCCGTAGCGTTGGAAGGGTTCGAAGATGCGGTCCTTGGCCTCGTCGGGGACGCCGGGGCCCCGGTCGACGACGCGGATCTCGACGCGGTCGGCCATGGCGCTGGCCGCGACGAGGACCCGGGTGGTGGCCGGGCTGTACTTGACGGCGTTCTCGACGACGTTGGCGACCGCCCGCTCCAGCAGGCCCTTGTCGACGGAGACCATCGGCAGTCGCTGGGGGATGTCGAGCAGGACGCTCGCCTCCGGGTCGGGCAGCCCGCTCAGCGCCATCGGGACGACCTCCTCCAGATCGATCGCCCGGATCAGGGGTTGGACGGTGCCGGTCTGGAGGCGGGACATGTCGAGGAGGTTCCCGACGAGGTTGTCCAGCCGGTCGGCGCCCTCCTCGATCGCGGCCAGCAGTTCCGCCACGTCCTCCTCGGACCAGGCGACGTCGTCGGAGCGCAGCGAGGACACGGCGGCCTTGATCCCGGCGAGCGGGGTGCGCAGGTCGTGGCTGACCGCGGCGAGCAGCGCGGTGCGGATGCGGTTGCCCTCGGCCAGGGCGTGCGCCTGGCCGGCCTCCTCCTGGAGGCGTTGGCGGTCGAGGACGACGGCGGCCTGCGCGGCGAAGGCGGCGAGCACCCGCCGGTCCTCCGCGGGCAGCACCCGCCCGGACAGCGCCAACGCCATGTCGTCCCCGACCGGCATGTCCACCTCGGCGTCCTCGGGCCGGCACACGGGCGCGGGGCCGACGCTGCCGGCGCAGGTCCAGGGGGCGACCTCGTCCTCGCGTTCCAGTAGGGCGACGGATTCCATGGCGAAGGTCTCGCGGACCCGGTCGAGCAGCGCGTCGAGGGAGGTCTCGCCGCGCAGGACGCTACCGGCGAGGAAGGAGAGGATCTCCGACTCGGCGCGCAGCCGGGCCGCCTGGTGGGTGCGGCGGGCCGCCAGGTCCACCACCGAGGCGACCGCCACGGCCACCCCGACGAAGATGACGATGGCGACGATGTTCTTGGGGTCGGCGATGGAGAAGTGGTGGAGGGGAGGAGTGAAGAACCAGTTCAGCAGCAGGGAACCGAAGACGGCGGAAGCCAGCGCGGGCCACAGTCCGCCGAGCAGGGCCGCGCCCACCGTCAGGGTGAGGAACAGCAACATGTCGTTGGCCAGGCCCACTTCGGGGGCGGCGAGGTCGAGCAGCAGGGTGAGCAGGACCGGGCCGAGGATGCCGACGAGCCAGCCGCGGACGACCCTGGTCCGTTCGAGGCGTCCGCCGTGGGCGCCGGGCAGACCGCGGCCCTTGCCCATCTCGTCGTGGGTGACGAGGTGCACGTCGAGGTCGGGTCCGGACTCCCGGGCGACGGTCGCGCTGACGCCGGGGCCGAAGACGTACTGCCACGCCTTGCGGCGCGAGACGCCCAACACGATCTGGGTGGCGTTGACCCCGCGGGCGAACGCCAGGAGCGCGGAGGGCACGTCGTCCCCGATGACGTGGTGGAAGGTGCCGCCGAGGTCCTCCACCAGGGTGCGTTGGACGGTGAGTTCCTTGGGCGAGGCGGCGGTGAGGCCGTCACTGCGGGAGATGTAGACCGCGAGGACCTCACCCCCCGCGCCCTTCTCCGCCAACCGCGCGGCACGCCGTATCAACGTGCGCCCCTCCGGTCCACCGGTCAGTCCCACGACGATGCGTTCGCGCGAACCCCAGATCCGTGAGACGCGGTGTTCGTTGCGGTACTCCTTCAGGTATTCGTCGACGCGGTCGGCGACCCACAACAACGCCAACTCCCGCAACGCCGTCAGGTTCCCCGGCCGGAAGTAGTTCGACAACGCCGCATC
>NZ_JBHXEN010000013.1:0-157035 GCF_042724695.1 Streptomyces sp. NPDC127068
CCGCGCCCCTGATCAGGGGCGCTACCCCACTGAACAACGCACCCCGGCAGGGACGCACCTCAGGGGCGCGGGGAACTGCGCGAGCAACCACCACGCACCCGCACCGGGCAGCGCACCCCAGCCGAAGCAGCCCCGATCAGGGGCGCGGGGAACTGCGCAAATCCCACCACGCACCCGCACGGGGCAGCGCGCGCCCGCCAGGACGCACCGCCAGGGGCGCGGGGAACTGCGCGGATGACCACGGCGCACCGCGCAGGACCGCACCGGCCCAGTGGTGCGTACCCAAGGGGGCGCGGGGAACTGCGCGAGTAACCACCACGCACCCGCACGGGGCAGCGCACCCCAGCCGGAGCCGGGCCCCGGGCCAACCGCTCGGGTCCTAGGACCCGGGTCCTCGGTCACCCGGTCTGACACCATGGACGGTGTGAACGAGATTCGGCGCGGCACCCTTCAGGAGCAGACCTTCTACGAGCAGGTCGGCGGCGAGGAAACCTTCCGTCGACTGGTCCACCGGTTCTACCAGGGCGTCGCCGAGGACCCCCTGCTGCGTCCCATGTACCCGGAAGAGGACCTCGGCCCCGCCGAAGAGCGGTTCGTGCTGTTCCTGATCCAGTACTGGGGCGGCCCCAAGACCTACAGCGAGCAGCGCGGACACCCGCGGCTGCGCATGCGGCACGCCCCGTTCACGGTGGACCGGGCCGCGCACGACGCGTGGCTGCGGCACATGCGGGACGCGGTGGACGAGCTGGAGCTGTCCGAGGAGCACGAGGAGCAGCTGTGGCGGTACATGACGTACGCCGCCGCCTCGATGATCAACAGCCCGGGCTGACCGTCCCGATAGTCGGATTCCGCACCCCGTTCTCCGTTTCGTGCCCCCGCTGCCCCTTCCGCTCCCCCTTCCACTCTGAAAGCATCCAGGGACCTCCCGTAGAACGCGCGTGCCCCGGTGGTGGCGCGCCGGCACCCACGGGACGGGGCACCCACGGGGGCGGGACCACGTGGCGGCGGGCAACGGCGGATCGCGGGGGCGGGACAAGCAGTGACAGGGTTCCTACTGGCGCGCGTCCGGGCGCACCGCCTCCTGCTCGCCGCCGCACTGGTCGCCGTGGTCCTGACCACCACGGTCCTCGCGACCCTCGCCGCCTTCTCCGGCGGCATCGGCGACGCCGCGCTGCGGCACACGCTGCGCACCCGGGACACCGCCGCGACCGCGCTGACCGCCAAGGCGCCGGTCGCGCCCTCCGACCGGCGCGCCACCGAAGCCGCCGGGAAGGCGGTGCAGGACGCGGCCCGTACCGCCTTCGACGGGCTGCCGTTCACCACCCGCGCGCTGGCCCGCTCCGGCCCCTACGCACTCCCCCGGTCCCTCCAGCCTCCGGCCGCCCGCGACGGCAATCCGTACCTCACGCACTTCAGCTCGCTGGACACCACCCAGGTCCGGATCGTGCGGGGCCGGGCACCCGACGCCTCCCGTCGCGGTGAGGTGGAGGTGGCGCTCCCGGAGACGGCCGCCGCCGAACTGGGCGTGCACCCGGGCGACCGGGAAGCGGCGCTGACCCTGACCGACCGGCTCGACGGGCCCGCGGTGCGCGTCCGGGTCGTCGGCGTGTACCGTCCGGTCGCCGCCGACGCGCCCTACTGGCAGTTGGACGGGCTGCGCGGACGCGGCGTCCAGAAGGTGTCGTTCACGACGTACGGGCCGCTGCTCACCGACCCGGCGGTGCTGGCCGCCGCGGGGCGGGTCAGCGCCGGCGAGACGTCCTGGCTGGCCGTCGCCGACTTCTCCGCGATGAGCACCGGGCGCATCGACGCGCTGCGCGACGCGGCCCGCGAAGGCGTCGCGTCGCTGCGCGGATCGGCGGCGCTCGGCGGGAGCACCGACGTCACCACCGGGCTGCCCGGCGTGCTGGACCGGGCGGAACGCGCCACCCTGGTGTCCCGTTCCACGCTCCTCATCGTGGCGCTCCAGCTCTCCCTGCTCGCCGGGTACACCCTGCTGCTGGTGGCGCGGCTGCTGAGCGCCGAACGCGACGGGGAGACCGGGCTGCTCCGGGCCCGCGGCGGCTCGCGCGGCCGGATCGGCACGCTCGCGGCCCTGGAGGCGCTGCTGCTGGCGCTGCCCGCCGCCCTGCTGGCGCCGCTACTCGCGGGCCCGCTGACGGAGCTGCTCGCCGGACAGGGCGCGCTGGCCCGGATCGGGCTGCGGGTGGACGGGGTGGCGTCCGGCGGGGTGTGGCTGGTCGCGGGCGCCGTGGCCCTGGGCTGTGCGCTCGCGGTGACCCTGCCGGCCCTCACCTCGGACGGTGCGACCCGGGGCCGCGGCCGTACGCTGCCCGGGCCGCTGCGGGCGGGCGCGGACGTGGCGCTGGTGGCGGTCGCGGGCATCGCGTACTGGCAGCTCGACCGGCAGACCGCCCAGTCGGGCGTGTTCGGCAAGGACGGCTCGGGACAGCCCGGCATCGATCCGCTGCTGGTGGCGGCGCCCGCGCTGGCGCTGCTCGCCGGTACGGCGCTGACCCTGCGGCTGCTGCCGCCGGCCGCCCGGCTCGCCGAGCGTCGCGCGGCGAGCGGCCGGGGCCTGACCTCGGCGCTCGCCGGCTGGCAGCTCAGCCGTCGTCCGCTGCGGGGCGCGGGGCCCGTGCTGCTGCTCGTCCTCGCGGTGGCGATGGGGATGCTGGCGATCGGCCAGGGCTCGTCGTGGGACCGCTCGCAGGACGACCAGGCGGACTTCCGCGCGGGCGCCTCGGTCCGGGTGCAGACCGCCGGGGTCGCCGGGCTGGGGCACGCCGGTCGGTACGCGGAACTGCCCGGGGTACGGGAGGCGGTGCCCGCGCTACGGGCGACGGCACAGCTCTCGGGGGACCGCGAGGCGACGGTCCTCGCCCTGGACACCGCACGGGGCGCGGAGCACGTGCTGACCCGCCCCGACCTGGGCGAACTGACCGACGGTGCTGCCCCCCGGTCCGCGGGGATCACCGCGGCACGGGACGGGACCCGGCTGCCGAAGGACACCACCCGCCTGGAACTCGACGTCCGCCTGCGGGCGAAGCCCGACCCGGGCGGGGTCGCCCCGGACGACGACTCCCGGCCGCCGAAGGACGCGTCGCACGAACCGCCCCGGGTGGCCGTGCTGGTGGAGGACCGCTACGGACTGTCGTACCGGCTGCCGGCCGGGACGCTGACCGCCGACGGTCGCACCCGCACCCTCTCCCTCGACCTGCTGCGGGCCGCGGAGTCCGCCGCCGGCGAACCCGCCCGGCCGCTGACGTTCATCGGCCTGGAGCTGGACGTCCCGCAGCCCGTGGGCGTGCCCGAACGACACGTGCTCACCGTGGCCGCGCTGCGGGCCGCGGACGGGGCGACCGAGGCCGCCCCGGTGCAGCTCAGCTCCCCGTGGCGGGCGAAGTCCGCGGTCGCCCGCGCGGACGACGCGCTGAGCGAGCAGGCCCGCCCGACCCGCCCCGAACTGACCGGACCCGATGCGGAGGACCCCCAGATCACCGCCCGGTACGGCACGGGTTACACCCCCGGCGGCCCGTTCTGGTCCGGCGAGGACAACACCGTGACCGTCCGGATCATGGCGGACCGGAGCGTGCCCGAGGAGGTCCCGGCCATCGCCACCGACCAGTACCTGAAGGTCCTGGGCGCCCGCCCCGGGGACCGGGTCGACGTGGCGCTCGCCGGCACCCACGTCCCCGTACGGATCGAACGCAGCGTACGGGCGCTGCCCACCACCGGCCCGGACGGTCGGGCCCCCGTCGCGACGCACGACGAGGGCGCCGACGCCACCGGGGCGACCACCTCCGCGGCCGACCGCGACGGCGGCGCCCTGCTGTTGGACTTGAACGCCGTCAACCGCATCCTGACGCAACGCGACGGCACCGGTGTATCGCCCACCGAGTGGTGGCTGACGACCGCGCCCGGGCAGTCCGCCGAAGCCGCGGCGGCGCTGCGCGCGCGGTCCGACACCGACCCGGCCACCGTGCTCGTCCGCGACGAGATCGCCCAGGGGCTGCGCGACGACCCGCTGGGCGCCGGCCCCGGTGCCGCGCTGACGGCGGTGGCGGTCGCCGCGGCGGCGCTGGCCGCCGTCGGCTTCGGCGTGAGCACCGCCGGTGCGCTGCGGGAACGCTCCACCGAGTTCGCCGTGCTGCGCGCCCTCGGGGCGCCCCGCCGCCGGCTGGCCAGACTGGTGGCGGCGGAACAGGGGGTGCTGGTGTGCCTGGCGCTCCTGGTGGGCGCCGCCCTGGGAACGGTGCTCACCCGCGCGGTGGTGCCGCTGATCCTGCTGACGCCCGATGCGACCCGGCCGGTACCGCCGGTCCTGGTGGAACTGCCCGTCGGTCAGGTGCTCCTGCTGCTCGCGCTGGTGGCGGTGGGCCCCCTGCTGATCACGGCGGCGCTGCCGCTGCGGCGCCCGGCCCACCTGGCCACCGCGCTCGGAGCGGCGGTGGAGCGGTGACCCGGCACGATCAGCAGGGAAACGACGGGCACGGCGGCAGCGGAACGGGCAGCCGGCCGGTGCGGCGCGAGCCGACGGACCGGCAGGTGGCGAACGGGCGGACAGTGAACGAGCGAACGGCGAACGGCCCGACCCCCGGCCGCCCGACGACACCCGGACCGACGGCGACACCCGGACCGACCGGGCCGCACGAGCCGGCGGATTCGGGCGGCCGGAAGCAGGGTGGCACCCCGCTCAGCGCCCCCTGGGTCCGCACCCGGCTGCGCACCGCCCGGAGCGCCGCGCTGGCCCTCGCCCTGCTCGTGGCGTTCACCGCGGCACTCGCCGCCGGCCTCCCGCTCGCCGTGGACGGCCTGCGCGACGAGGGACTGCGGCACTCCGTCGCCGACGCCTCCCCCGCCCGGGCCGCGATCCGGTTCAGCGCCCCGCAGCCCAGTCCCAGCCTGTCGATGGCGCAGCGTGAGAAGGCCCTGCGCGGCGCCGCGCTGCGCCAGGGCTATGCGGACGTGGTCGACGCGCTACGGGCCCCGCTCGCCGCCGACGACGCGCACTCCTCGTACGGGGTACGGACCGCCGAACCCCCGGAGACCCTGGAGGACTGGCTCCCCCAACCGCGCGGCCTGCGCCCGCGGTTCTCGCTCACCGCGCAACAGGGCCTCGACGCGCACGCCGAGGTCCGTGCGGGACGGCTCCCCCGGGCCGGGGGCACCGTCACCGCCGAGAGCCCCGGCGTGGAGGCCGTGGTGAGCAGCGAGACCGCCCGCCGGCTGAAGATCAAGACGGGCGCCGTGCTGCGGATGCCCGGCACGGTGCGGGACCCCGTCGCCGTACGGATCACCGGCATCGTCGACCCGAAGGACCCGGACGGCCCCTACTGGGCGACCCAGCCCCTGCTGCGCACCCCCGCACTGGTGCGGGTCCCGTCCACCGTGCCGGACCCGCCGGTGTACTGGCTCGGTGCCCTCCTGCTGCACCCGGACGCGGCACCGGTCCTGCTCGGCGCCGAGGGAAGCCCCGAGCGGTACTGGAACCTCGCGCCCGACGCCGCCGGCCTCTCCGGTGGCGAACTCGACCGGGTCCAGGCCGCCCTGGCCTCCACCGTCAACGGGACGGCGCTGCTGGACGCGCGTCGCGCCATCGACGTCAACACCGTCGCGGACACCGAACTCGACGAGGTCCTCACCGAGTACGGGAAGCTGCGCGACGGCGTGCTGCCGTTGGTCGCGGTCGCCGCGTTCGGCACCGGCACCGTCGCCCTGGTGGTGCTCCTGATGGCCGGCGGACTCGCGGCGGGGCGCCGCCGGGCCGAACTGACCGTGCTGCGGGCCCGCGGCGCCTCCCTGCGCGGACTCGGCGGGCGGCTGCTCGCCGAGACGGCCGTCGTCGCCGTGCCCGCCGGAGCCCTGGGCCTCGCCCTGGCCCTGCTCGCCCTGCCCGGGGGGCGGTGGCCGCTCGCGGTACTGGCCGCCGCCGCGGTGACGCTCGTGGCCTGCCTGGCGCTCCCGGTGCGCGCACTCGCCGCACACCGGGCGGTACGGATCGGGGCGGACCGCGAGGACCTGACGACGGCCCGGCCCTCGCGACGGCGCACGGTCGCCGAACTGACCCTGCTGGTCCTGGCGGTGGGCGCCGTGGTGGTGCTGCGCCAGCGCGGCTCCGGCGGCGGTGGACTCGTCGCGCTCGCCCCGGCGCTGATCGGCATGATCGCCGCTCTCGTGCTGGTCCGGCTGTATCCGCTGCCGTTGCGGCTGCTCGCCGGCCCCACCCGGCGGCTGCGCGGACTGACGGGCCACCTCGCACTGGCCCGCACGGCCCGCGGCCCGGCCTCCGCGGTGCTGCCGCTGCTCGCCCTGCTGACCGCGCTGACCACCGCCGCGTTCGGTGGCTCGGTGCTCGCCGGGATCACCGAGACCCGGGACCGGGCGGCACTGCTCAGCACCGGCGCGGACGCCCGGATCAACGCCGGCGAGCCCTTCTCCGACGGGGAGTCCCGGCGGATCAAGGAGGTCGCCGGGGTGGAGTCGGTGACCGGTGCGACCGTCGACTACGACGCCGTGGCCCTCGGCGTGCCGTCCGGCGACGCGTCCGAGCCCCCGACCGGAGCGGCGGCCGGCGGCAGCGAGGACTCGGAAGCCCGGGTACCGCTCGCGGTGGTGGACGCCCGGGCGTACGCCGAACTGTCCGAGCGGCTCGGAGTGGGAGCGTTCCCAGCCCGCACCCTGACCGACGGGGCGCAGCAGACACGTGCCGTACCGGCGCTCGCCTCCCCCGCGACCGCCGAACGCCTCGGCCGCGAACCGGTCACCCTGCGCGTCGACGGGGAGCGGATCACCGTCCGGATCGCCGCCGTGCGCCCGGTGACCCCGGCGGTGCGCACCGCGGACTTCCTGGTCGTCGACGCCCGCGCCCTCGGCGCACCGCTGCGGCCCACGTCACTGCTGCTCACCGGTCGGGAGCTCGACGGCGCCGCGCTGCGGAAGGCCGCGGGCCCCGACACGATCGTCCACCTGCGGGACGCGGAACGCGCCCGGTACGCCGACTCGCCCCTCCAGACCGGCGCCGAACGCGTCTACGCGGCGGCCGTCGCGGCGGGCGCCGGGTTCGCCGCCCTCGCCCTGCTGCTCGCCCTGGCCCGGAGCGCGCCGGAGCGGACCGCGCTGCTCGCCCGGCTGCGCACCATGGGGCTCACCCGCCGGGACGGACGGCGACTGCTGGTCCTGGAATCGCTGCCGCAGGCCCTGCTCGCGGCGGGCGGCGGGATGCTCGCGGGGTGGGCGGCCGTCCGGCTGCTCGCGCCCGGCACCGATCTGACGGCCGTGGCCCTCGCCTCCGTGTCCGGTGCCGGTGAACTGCCCTCCGGGGTGGCGGGGCTGCGGCCGGACCCGGTGTCCCTGCTGCTGCCGGCCCTCGCCGTGGTCGCCCTGACGGTCGGCGTCGCGGCCGTGCAGGCGTGGTGGACCGGCCGCCGTGACGCCGTCCGGGAACTACGGCTGGGGGACGAACGATGACCACCCACCCCGTGGCCCTGCTGACCCCGCCCGGGTCCCGTACCCCATCGGCCCCGACTCGGGAGCGCACCTCATGAACACGACCCCGACCACCGAGCCCGCCAGCGGCACGGGCACGTCACTCGCGGAGCTGGAACGGCGGGCCGCCGATCGACGCGACCGACCCGCGTACGGGCACGACGCACTCATCGGCTGCGACCGGTTGGTGCGGATCTTCTCCACCGACGGCGTGGAGGTGCAGGCGCTCCAGGGGCTCGACCTCCTGGTGCGCGAGGGCGAACTGATGGCCCTCGTCGGGGCGTCGGGCAGCGGCAAGTCCACCCTGATGAACATCCTCGCCGGACTCGACGAACCGACGGCGGGCGCCGCCAGCGTCGCCGGCCGGGACCTGCTGGCCATGGGGTCCGCGGAACGCCTGGCCTACCGCCGGGAGGTCGTCGGCTTCGTCTGGCAGCAGACCTCCCGCAATCTGCTGCCGTACCTGACGGCCGCGCAGAACGTGACGCTGCCCATGCAACTGAGCGGCGGCCCCCGCGGGTTGCGGGGCCGCCGGGCCAGGGCGCAGCGGGCGCTGGAACTCCTCGACCTGTTGCAGGTCGCCGACTGCCGCGACCGACGCCCGCACCAGATGTCCGGTGGTCAGCAGCAGCGCGCCGCCATCGCCGTGGCCCTCGCCAACGACCCGGCGGTGCTGCTCGCCGACGAACCCACGGGGGAACTCGACTCCCACACCGCCGAGCAGATCTTCGCCGCGTTCCGCACGGCGAACGAACAGTTGGGCACGACGGTGGTGATCGTCACCCATGACCAGGCGGTGGCCAGCGAGGTCCGCCGGACGGTCGCCATCCGGGACGGCCGCACCTCCACCGAGGTGCTGCGCCGCACCGAGGTCGACGCGGCCACCGGCGAGGAGTCCCTGGTCGCCCGTGAGTACGCGATGCTCGACCGTGCGGGGCGGCTCCAGTTGCCCGCCGAGTACACCGAGAGCCTGGGCATGCGGGACCGGGTCCTCCTCAAGCACGAGGAGGACCACATCGGGGTCTGGCCGGACGCGTAGCCCGGCGGGTGCGCTACGCCGGGGTGACCGTGAGGCTCGCGGTGCCGGCCCTGCGGACGGCCACCGAGCCGAACGGTGTCCGCAACCGCAGCCACGATCCGCTGGTCAGCAGGGCGAGCGCGGCGTCACCGGACGGCCCGGTCACCGACGGGCCGGTGGTCGCTCCCGGGAGGAAGCCGAGGGCCTGCGCGGCGTGCGCCGCACGGACCGGGAGGTCACTGTCCCCGAGCGGCCGGGACCAGACCTCGCGGCCGATCCGGTCCAGCGCCGCCCGGCTGCGCTCGGTGGACTCCAGCGACCGGGTGCGGGACCGGAACTCGGCCACCGCCTGCGCCACCATCGTCCGCACCGCGTGCGCGGACGGCAGTCCCGGCTCGGGCTGCCAGCCGCCGCGCGGGGGCAGCACCCCGGCCCAGGGCGGCCCGGTCACCGCGTCCGGCACCCGGGCCGTGCCCGCCCGTTCGTCGATCGACTCCAGCAGCTCCCCCGCCGACACCGTGGTGTCGAGCGAGTCCTCGATGCCGTACTCGTACGGCTTCGCGAGCCTGGCCGTGCGGATCGCCAGCACCTCGAACGACGGGGGCCGTCCGAAGACCGCGAGCGTGGCCCCGGCCGCCTGGAGGCGGACCGCGGCGCCGCGGTCGTAGTGGAGCAGCCGGACGAGGAAGGCGGCGAGGTCCGCCGCCTCCCCGCCGTCGGCGAAGTCCACCGTTCGACTCATACCGCCAGTGCCTCCGCGTCGACGTCGGGCACCAGGTACCGCTGGAGGAACTCCCGCTCCTCGGCGGAGATCCGCCGGGGCCGCTGGGTGTCCAGGTTGAACGGGACCATGACCGTGGAGGCCCGCACGTAGGCCTGCTCGGCGCCCTCGTGGTCCTTGACCTCGTAGGCGACCGTCAGCGACGAGTTGCGGATGCTGGTCACCCACGACTCGATGACGACCGGCTCGTGCCGGTGCACCAGCGGGCGGAGGTAGTCGATCTCGTGGCGGGCCACGACGGACCCGCCGGCGAACAACGGGGACCCGTCACCGGGTGCCAACCGGAACATGAAGTCGATCCGGGCCTCCTCCAGATAGCGCAGGAAGACCACGTTGTTGACGTGCCCGAAGGCGTCCATGTCCGACCAGCGCAGCGGGCAACTGTAGATGTGACGGGTCATCGCGGATCAGCCCCGGGTGAGCTTCTTGTAGGTGGCCCGGTGCGGACGGGCCGCGTCGGCGCCCAGCCGCTCGACCTTGTTCTTCTCGTACGAATCGAAGTTGCCCTCGAACCAGAACCACTTGGACTCGCCCTCGTACGCCAGGATGTGCGTGGCGACCCGGTCGAGGAACCAACGGTCGTGGGAGACGACCACGGCGCAGCCCGGGAAGTCGAGGAGCGCGTTCTCCAGCGAGGACAACGTCTCGACGTCGAGGTCGTTGGTCGGCTCGTCGAGGAGCAGCAGGTTGCCGCCCTGCTTGAGGGTGAGGGCGAGGTTCAGCCGGTTGCGCTCACCGCCGGAGAGGATGCCGGCGGGCTTCTGCTGGTCCGGGCCCTTGAAGCCGAACGCGCTGACGTACGCCCGCGACGGCATCTCGACCTGGCCGACGTTGATGTAGTCGAGCTCGTCCGAGACCACGGCCCACAGCGTCTTCTTCGGGTCGATGTTCTCGCGGCTCTGGTCGACGTACGAGATCTTCACGGTCTCGCCGACCTTGATCGAGCCGCCGTCCGGCTCCTCCAGGCCCTGGATCATCTTGAAGAGCGTGGTCTTGCCGGCGCCGTTCGGGCCGATCACGCCGACGATGCCGTTGCGCGGGAGGGTGAAGGACAGGTCGTCGATCAGCACCTTCTCGCCGAACGCCTTGGAGAGGTTGTTGACCTCCACGACGATGCTGCCCAGTCGCGGGCCCGGCGGGATCTGGATCTCCTCGAAGTCCAGCTTCCGCATCTTGTCGGCCTCGGCGGCCATCTCCTCGTACCGGGCCAGTCGCGCCTTCGACTTGGCCTGGCGGCCCTTGGCGTTGGAGCGGACCCACTCCAGTTCTTCCTTGAGCCGCTTGGCGCGCTTGGCGTCCTTCTGGCCCTCGACCTTGAGGCGGCTCTGCTTGGCCTCCAGGTAGGTGGAGTAGTTGCCCTCGTACGGGAAGGCGCGACCGCGGTCGAGTTCGAGGATCCACTCGGCGACGTTGTCGAGGAAGTACCGGTCGTGGGTGATCGCCACGACGGTGCCCGTGTACTTGGCCAGGTGCTGCTCCAGCCAGTTCACGGACTCGGCGTCGAGGTGGTTGGTGGGCTCGTCGAGGAGCAGCAGGTCGGGCTGTTCGAGGAGGAGCTTGCACAGCGCGACGCGGCGCCGCTCACCACCGGACAGCTTGGTGACGGCCCAGTCCCCGGGCGGGCAGCCGAGGGCGTCCATGGCCTGTTCGAGCTGGGCGTCGAGGTCCCAGGCGTTGGCGTGGTCGAGCTCCTCCTGGAGCTTGCCCATCTCGTCGAGCAGCGCGTCGGAGTAGTCCGTCGCCATCTGCTCGGCGATCTCGTTGAAGCGGTCCAGCTTGCCCTTGATGCCCGAGACGCCGTCCTGCACGTTCTCCAGGACCGTCTTGGACTCGTCGAGCGGCGGCTCCTGGAGCAGGATGCCGACGGTGTAGCCGGGGGACAGGAACGCGTCGCCGTTGGACGGCTGCTCCAGGCCCGCCATGATCTTCAGTACGGTCGACTTACCGGCGCCGTTCGGGCCGACGACACCGATCTTCGCGCCGGGGAGGAAGTTCAGGGTGACGTCGTCGAGAATCACCTTGTCGCCGTGCGCCTTGCGCGCCTTGCGCATGGTGTAAATGTACTCAGCCAAGAGAAACCGTCCGGCAGCTTGATACCTGAAGTGTCAACATGTGACTCGATGCGACTCGGCATGTGACTCCGCCGTATGAGGGCAGACACACCCCATCTTGCCGTACCCGCCCTCGGCAACCGAAATCCCGGCCGGGGCCCGACCCGCGCGCAGGACGGCCCCCGCCCGCCGGGGAGCGCCACGGCCCGGCCCGCCGGGTGACGTACGCCCCCGGCGCACCGGGGGCGCGTGCTCAGCGCCGGACGAGCAGCCCTTCCACGAGACGGTCCAGGGCCGCGGCCATCTCCGCCCGGGTCGCCACCGGGTCGTCGGCGTGGGCGACCTTGAGCGCCGCCTCGTCGAGCGCGCCCAGGAGCAGGTGGGCCAGCGGGGAGACGGGCTGTTCCACCAGGTCTCCGGTCGCGATGGCCGCCGACAGGGCTTCGGTGATCACCCCGAGGCCCTGGTCCTGACCGATCTCGCGCCAGCGCCGCCAGCCCAGCACCCCGGGGGCGTCCAGGAGGAGGATGCGCTCCGCGTCCGGCTCGGCGAAGGCGTCGAGGAAGGCGCGCGCACCCGCTCTGAGGGCTTCGACGGGATCGGCGGCGGTCGCCATGGCCTGGGTGGCGATCCGCTGGGTGACCTCGGCCTCGACCGTCTGGACCACGGTGTCGAACAGGTCGGTCTTGTCGCGGAACTGGTGGTAGAGCGCGCCTCGGGTCACCCCCGCGGCCCGGACGATCTCTTCCGTGCCGACGTCCGCGTAGCCGCGCTCGGCGAACAGCCGCCGGGCGGCGGCCACCAGCGCGGACCGGGTGGCCCGGGAGCGCTGTTCGTGCTTGCTACTGGTCGGTTGCATCTCACCCCTTGAGTTTCATACAGACTGCATGCATTCTATATTCGCAGTCCGTACAGTCTGTATGTAAATTGCCCCCGAGGAGTGCAGACATGCCGCAGATCACGCTTCCGCAGGGAACCGTCCACTACCGGTCCACCGGCGACGGACCCCCGGTGGTCCTGCTCCACGGCTACCTCATGGGCAGCAGGCTCTGGGAGCCGGTCGCCGACCGTCTGGCCTCCGACTTCCGCTGCATCAGCCCGGACCTCCCGCTCGGCGCCCACCGGATACCCCTCTCCCCCGACACGGAACTCGACCTGGTCGGCATCGCCCGCCTGGTCGCCGATCTGCTCGACGCGCTCGACCTGCGCGAGGTGACGCTGGTCGGGAACGACTACGGCACCGCCATCGCCCAGACCGTCGCGGCCCGTCACCCGGAACGGATCGGCCGCCTGGTGCTCACCAGCGGCGAGTGCTTCGACAACTCCCCGGCCACCTGGTTCAAACCGCTCGTCCCGGCGGCCCGGGTGCCCGGACTGCTCACCTTCGCCTTCCAGTCGCTGCGATCGCGCACCCTGCGCAGGCTGCCCTTCGCTTACGGACTGCTGACCGCGAACGACCTGCCCCACGACCTGATCGACGACTGGGTCGACGCGTTCTTCAGCGACCGCGGCGTGCGGCGCGACTGCGAGAAGGTCACCCGGGGGTTCCGGCCGGCCGCCACGCTCGACACGGCGAACCGGATCGCCTCCTTCGACCGACCGGCCCTGATCGCGTTCGGGCGCGAGGACCGGCACTTCCCGTTCGAGCACGGCGCCCGGCTGGCGGCGCTGCTGCCCGACGCCCGGTTGGCTGCGGTTCCCGACACCCGCACCTGGGTCATGCTCGACCAGACCGAGATGATCTCCGACCTGATCGGCGAGTTCATCCGGAGCACGCCCATCGGGGCCGCCCGGTCGGACGACGCACCGGTCTGAGCGCGGGCGGGGACCTCTCTCCCCGGCTCCTCTCCGCCCCGGCGCCGCTCTCCCCCGGCCACGCGGTCACCGCCCTCACGGTCACCGCCCTTCGGTCAGGGCGCCGCGGCCACGGCCCTTCGCCCGGGTCAACCCTGCTGGCGCGAGGTCCGCGTGCGGAGCACGAGCACGGCTGCACCGCCGGCCAGGACCAGGGCCACCGCCGTCCCGGCTATCACCAGGGTGACCGGGGAACCGCCGGTGGCCGCCAGATCGGAGGCGCTACGGGCGCCCTTGTCCGGCGCACCGGGAGCCGAAGCGGGGCTCGGTGCCGCCATGGCACGGGTGCCGCGGACCTCGCTGCTGCGGGTGCGGCAGTCGAAGATCCCGCTGATCCTCTTCTCGTAGCCGTCGGGGCCGGCCACGGTGAAGTCGTAGCTCTGGTCCTCCGTGAGCGGAACGGGCACCGTCTCGACACGGCCCGCGGCGACCACCCTCCGCGCCCCGGACAGTTCGAACTCGAAGTCCTGGTCCCCCGCATTGCGCACCGTGACCTCCAGGCCGCCGTGCGCACAGACCTTCTCCGCCGAGACGGCCGGCACGGGGCCGCTCTCGCCCCAGCTCACCAACGCGGTCGCGGACACCGTCGACTCGCTGGAGCCCGCGAGGACCTGGGTCTGGCTGCGGCTCCCCGAGGTGAACGCCCGGCCGACGGGCACCGTGGTCGACGTCTGGATGGTCAGCGCGGCCAACCCGGCCGACGCGCCCTTCGGTATGTCCAGGAAGAGGGAGTCACCGTGCCGGGCGGCGGTGACCGGCTTGCCCTCGGCGTTGACGACCCGCATCCCGTCCACCAGGGCGAGCGTGTTCGGCGCCACCGTCACCCGCTCGGCACCGGAGCGGACCTTGACCGGGCCGATCCGTGCGCCGTCCTCCCCGACGGAGGCCAACAGGGCCGAATGCGCCGCCGGGGTGAGGCCCAACGACGCCCCGGGCTCGGGCAGGCTGCGCGCCTCGCGTTCCAGGTAGTCGGCGAGCCGCTCGGCCTGCGGGTCCGCGGCCGTCACCTTCGGGACCTCCCGCGCGTCCCGCTTCGCACCGTTCTTCTCGCTGCGGGCGCCGGGGCGGGCGCCGGCGCCGTCGGAGTAGCGCCAGATCGCCACCTGGGTGCCGATGGCGGCGTCCTGCTCGGTCAGGCCCTTGGCGCCGGCCCGCCGAGCGAGCGCGGCGAGGTCGTTGACCTGCGGGTAGGAGTTCTGGAGGATCCAACGGATCTTGCCCGCGGCGGCATTGACGCCCAGCGAGGTGCCCGACCAGGGGGTCTCCTGGTAGCGGGCGTCCCACTGGGTCGCCATGTCGAGGTCCACCCCGTACGTCCGCAGGGTGCCGCCACCGTCCACGGCCAACTCGAACAGGCCCGCCCGGAGCCGTCGTTCCTCGCTGCCCACCCGGACGACCGCATCACCGGACAACTTCAATCCGCTGAGCGTCGCCGCGGCGCCCCCGTGGTCCTGCGGCTCCTCGACCGCCGCAGCCGCCCCGGCACTCGCCACCACCATGCCCGTGGCGAACAGGCCGGAGACGGCGGCCCCGACGGCGAGACGAACGGCGCCCCTCTTCAGAGGGGAGCTGGCTGCGAACACGGAATTCCCTTTCGGGTGAGGCCCATTGGTGTGGGGGTGGTCCTCACCTGCAGAACCAGACGCTCCTTGAGCTGTTCCGGCATCCTAAGAAACGTCACGTACCGACCGCCCCACCCATACGGTCGGATAACCGTTCCGAATCGGAATCGTTATCGCCCCACACACTTCCCACCTGGGCTTATCGACAAATCAACGCATTGGTCCGGCTCCTCGGCCACGGTGGACGTCGAGATCCGGCCTTCCGCGCCCGCCCCGACGCCCGAACCGGGCGACAGCATCCGGAGTCAGACCGCGAGCGAATCCAACTCCCCCTCCGCGGGGCCCTCGACCACTGCCGGACCGCGCGCCCGTGCCCCCAGGTCCCAGAGGTCCCGCTCCGGCCGAGCCGGCACGCCCTTCGCACCCCCTCCCCGGACCTTCACGTCCCCGAGCGTCACGTCGTCCCCGCGCGCCACGTCACTGGTCGGCGCGTCCCCGACGGCTCGCGGCTGCGGGAACCCGTCCGTTTCGCCCCGTTGTCGCGCAACCGATGGCATCCGTTGGAAGGCCGCCGTGCCCCGCGCGAGGTCGTGCCCGATGCTGCTCGCCTCGATGTCCGCCGCGAACCACTGCTTCCCGTCGCCCCCGTCCTCCTGCCGGACCTTCAGACGTCCCTGCACGATCACGGGTTCGCCCACCGACAAGGAGGCCATCGCGTTCTCCGCGAGTGCGCGCCACGCGCACACGGTGAAGAAGTTGGTGTGCCCGTCCGCCCAGGTCTCGCTGCGCCGGTCCCAGTACCGGGCCGTCACGGCGAGCCTGAACCGGACGACCCGGCCCGTCGCGAACTCCCTGACCACCGGTGCGGTCGCCACGTTCCCCACCACGGTCACCAGCGTCTCGTTCATCACGTACCCCCTACTGGACCGCGCGCGGGTCGCCCCGCGCGTCCGGCGTCCGCGGTCCCCCGTGGATCCGCGGCCGGCGGCGGGGCACGACGACTCCGGCCGCCCGTGCCCCACCGACGCCCCGGGCCGTGCGGTTCGCTCCCGCACGACCCGGGCCGTGACCTCAGAATCCCCCAACCCGCCCGATCCCGCTGGACCCTGTGGGCAGCGCGGAGCCTGTGGACAACTCGCTCACCCGTACGAGTGAGACCGGGCCACGAGGCAGCGGACGACCGCCGCATCCACGGGCGTCAGCGGGTGCGCTGAGACCCCGCTGCGGACCCGCCGACCGCCGCCGCGGAACCCGGAACGCCCGCCCCGCCACCTGGCCCGCCGGACCCGCCGACCGGCCCGCCGGTCAACCCCGTGGCCCGCAGGTACTGCTCGCGCACCTCCCGGTACCGCAGCAGTTCCGCGGCCACCGGATCGAGCACCCGGGCCCGCCCGCAGCCGGCCGCCGCCTCCCGCAACCGCCGTTCCGCCTCCGTCGCGTACCGTCGGGCGGGCCCCCGTGCGGCCATCCGGCACAACCACTCCACGCACGGACCGCCGACGATCCCGATGACCATCAACAGGACCGGCACTCCGAGGTTCGGTGCCGTGACCCTGGCGATCTGGCCCACCAGCCAGAGCGCGCCGAAGACCTGGAGCACCGTCATGCACGCCTGGGCGAACACGGCGGCCGGCCACCAGCCAGGCCGCGGGGGCCGCCGCGGTGCCCCCGCATCGGCCGTGAGCCGGTCGAGCGCCTCCGGCAGCCCCTCGGCACCCCGTACCGCCGCCTCCCGCACGGCCAGCGCCCAGGGGCCGGGCAGTCCCGCAGCGGCCTGGTCGGCGACCGTGCGCACCGCCTGCTCGACCCGCTGGCGGGCGGTGGCCTCCTCGTCCGCGGGGGTCGGGGGCGCCGGGAACCTCGACACGGGGTCGCGCCGGGCCTCGTGCCAGCGCCACAGCCGCAGCCACGGCGTCCCGCAGGCGGTGTGCGCGTTGCGCCGCCAGGCCCGTTCGGCGGCCTCGCCCGCGGCGCTCGCCCCGACCGCCTCGGCGAGCCGGTCGGAGAACTCGTCGCGGGCGCGCTCGGTGAGCCCCGGCCGGCGGGCAGCGGCGTAGACGGGACGCAATCGGGAGGCAGCCGCGTCGACGTCGGCGGCGATCCGTCGGGCCGGGGCCGCCCGCTCCCGTAGGAACTGGTCCAGGGACTCGCGCAGTTGGTCCATCCCCTCGCCGGTGAGCGCGGACAGGGCGAGCACCGTAGCGCCCGGTTCGTCGTGCTCGCCGAGGGCGATGCCGTCCTCGTCCAGGAGGCGCCGCAGATCGTCGAGCACCTGGTCGGCGGCGTCCGTGGGGAGCCGGTCGACCTGGTTGAGGACGACGAACATCACCTCCGCATGGCCGGCCATCGGTCGTAGGTAGCGCTCGTGGAGGATCGCGTCCGCGTACTTCTCGGGGTCCACGACCCAGATCACGGCGTCGACCAGCGCGAGGACCCGGTCGACCTGCTCGCGGTGGACCGTGGACGCCGAGTCGTGGTCCGGGAGGTCGATCAGCACCAGCCCGTCGAGCGGCGTCTCCGTCCCCGAACTCAGCACCGGCCGGCGACGCAGCCGCCCCTGGATGCCGAGTCGGTCGAGGAGCCCCGCCGCGCCGTCCGTCCAGGTGCAGGCGATCGGGGACGAGGTGGTGGGGCGGCGCACCCCGGTGTCGGAGATCGTCACTCCGGCGAGCGTGTTGAAGAGCGTCGACTTGCCGCTGCCCGTGGCCCCCGCGAGGGCGACGACGGTGTGCCGGTCGGAGAGTCTGCGGCGGGCCGCCGCCTCGTCCAGGACCCGCCCCGCCTCGGCCAGGGTGGACCGTTCGAGCCGGGCCCTGGACAGCCCGATCAGCTCCCGCAGGGCGTCGAGCCGGCCGCGGAGTTCGGCGTCGTAGACGGGGTTCGTGGACGGCAGCGGGGCGGCGCGGACCGGTCCGGCGTCCTTGCCGACCGCCGCGGCGAGTTCATCGGCCCCGGTGGTACGGCGGGCGATCAGCCCGTCGTCCCAGACGGAACCGCGTTCGGCGCGCGGCGGGGCGGAGGTGCGCGCCCGCGCGGTGGTCGGACCCGGGGCCTGTCCCGTACGCGGGGCCTTGTCCGTGCTCGGGGCTTTGGGCGTACCCGAAGTGGTGGGCGTACCCGGGGCGGTGGGCGTACCCGGGGCGGAGTGGGAGCCGGCCGGGCGGGACGTCCCGGGCCACGGAGGGTCGCCGGCCGGGTGTTCGCGTCGTTCCCGGGTGCCCGCGCCCGGGTCGGTCTCGCCCGTGCGGGTGGCGCTCCCCGCCCGGACGGCGTCCGGAGTGTCGCCCGGGACACGGCCGTCCACCGCGGTGCCGTCGGTCGGGGCGTCATGGGTCCGGGCGCCATCGGATCGGGCACCGTCACCGTCGATCGGCTCACCACCGGCGAAGCCCCCGGAGACGCCCGCGCGCCGGTCGCCCCCCTGGTCGCCCTCCCGGTCGTCCGCCCGGTCGTCCGCCCGGTCCCCGTCAGCGGGCCGGTCCGGGTGCCCCGCGCCCTCCGTACCCTCCGCGCGATCGGTGTGGTCGGTCACGGCGGTCACCGTGGTCACCTCTCCCTCTGTTCGCTCTGCTGGCCCTGGCTTCTCGGTGCGCGCCGTTCGACGGTTCCGCCCCGTTCCCGCAGCAGCACGGAGAGCGCGGCGATCAACTCGGACTGGGGTTCGGCCTGGACGTCGAGCGCGTCCAGGGGGGCGAGACGGCGTTCGCGCTCGCCGTAGAGCACCTTCTCGACGTAGTCCGTGACCAGCCGACCGCCCCGGTCCCTCAGCCGCAGCGCGCCCTGCGCCCCGATGCGTTCGGCGAGGGTCTCCCCTGCGGCCCGCCCGCGGCGGCCACCGAGCAGGGCCACGGCGAGCATGGCGGCCACCGCTTCCGGGTCGGGAGCCACGCTCTTGTCGAGGGCGCGCACCTCCTCCTCGCAGTGCTCCTCCAGCTCCCGACGCCAGCGCCGTACCGCCATGCCCACCCGGTGCTCGGCACTCTCCATCCCGGGGTCACGCAACGTCAGGACCGGTGCGCCGGAGCCGGGTTCGTTCCGCCAGCGCTCGTCGATCCGTTCGTCGGCGGCGGTGACGCAGCACAGCAGGAGGGCGCTCAGGCTCTCGACGAGGGCGTCGAGGAGTTCGTCGGGACCGCAGTCCAGGGGGTAGCTGCGCCACCGTTTGAGGGCGTCCCCGGAGAGCACCGCCCCGTTCTGGAGCCGGCCCCGCACCCGGGCGTGTTCGCTCTCGTACGTCTCCTCGACCGCGGAGGTGAGCCGGACGGCGGCGGCGTGTTGGGCGGCGACGGCACCGGCCAGGGCGGGCATCCGGGCGCGCAGCGAGGCGAGGGCGCCGCCGGCGGTACGGATCAGGGTGTGCGCGCGGACGGCCGGCTCCTGGGCGCGCTGGGTGAGCCAGGCGCGCAGCGGGGCCACCGCGGTGGACGGCAGGAGTCCGCCGCCGCCGGCGGATTCGGGCAGTTCGGGGACGGTGAACCGGGGCACGTCCCCGAGTCCGGCCTTGGTGAGCAGTGCGGCGTACTGGCGGGACACCTCGGAGACGACCTGGTGGGGCACCCGGTCCAGGACGCTGACCAGGGTCGCGTCGTACTCCTTGGCGGTGCGCAGCAGGTGCCAGGGAACGGCGTCGGCGTACCGGGCGGGGGTCGTGACCATGATCCAGACGTCGGCCGCGCAGATCAGCTGGGCGGCGAGGAGTCGGTTCTCGGCGACGAGGGAGTCGATGTCGGGCGCGTCGAGGAGGGCGAGGCCCCGGGGCAGGGCGCTGGCCGTCTCGATGCGGAGCTGGCGTTCGACACCCCCGCGTCCGCCCCGCGCGGCGCCGGCCGCGTACGCGGGGGTGCTGAGGTGGTCCTGCGGGGGGACCCATACCCGGGTGAGCCCGGGGAGCACCCGCAGCCCGCTGAACCAGTGGTGGTCCTCCGGGTGGCAGACCAGGACGGGCACCCGGGTGGTGGGCCGCAGTACGCCGGCCTCGCTGACCTGGCGGCCGACGAGGGAGTTCACCAGGGTGGACTTGCCCGCTCCGGTGGAACCGCCGATCACGGCCAGGAGCGGCGCCTCGGGCGCCTTGAGACGGGGAACCAGGTAGTCGTCGAGCTGTGCGAGCAGCTCATCGCGGTTGGCTCGCGCGCGTGGCGCCCCCGGAAGGGGGAGCGGAAAGCGTGCGGCGGCGACGCGCTCGCGCAGGGCGGAGAGAGCGTCGAGCAGTTGGGGCCGTACGTCCAAGGTCACCACATGCGAAGAATGCCCAACTTTGACAAGTTTCTGAAGCATATGGGCATCCTGCGCGCCGACCGCCGTCCGGGAAACGGCCGATCGGACAGGGCGAACGGAAGACGCGAGTGGGGCGCAGGCATAACGAGTGCACAACACCCGGGGCGCAAGGCGTCAAAAGCGATGCACGATTCGCACCTGCCTGCGATTATCAGGACCGCTTCACCGAACCTCCACATCAAGGCACGGAGGCGAAGCGCCGGGTACGAGGAACCGGGAGCCCTATCCTTGTCCCCGGCAGGGTCCCCCGGACCGCCCCAACCGGGCACCAGGCCACCCGGCCACCACCCGGCCCCCGTAGCTCAGTGGATAGAGCAGGCGCCTTCTAAGCGCTTGGCCGCAGGTTCGAGTCCTGCCGGGGGCGCTCTTTCCCTCTCCCTGCCAGACCCTCCGACTGGGGGGTCTTTTTCGCTGGTCGGGGGCATTTCACCTGCCCCGGCGATGCGCACCCGCACCACGGTCCCCGCCCATCACCCCCGTACAGCGGGCACCTCCGGGCCGAGGAGTTCGAGGGCCTCCTCCCAGCGGAAGCGCCCCGCCTCGCCGCTCTTCGGCGGATGGGGATCGTACGAGCCGACCAGGACCCCCATCTCGCGCAGTTGCCGCACGCTCCGGCCGTACGCGGGGTGGGCGGCCTGGGCGGAGTTCAGGTAGGGCAGGGCGGCGATGGGGACGCCCAGGCCGTGCGCCTCGCACAGGATGCCCAGCGCCAGGGTGTCGGAGATCCCGGCGGCCCACTTGTTGACGGTGTTGAAGGTCGCCGGCGCGACCGCGATGGCGTCGGCGGGCGGCAGCGGGCGCGGCTCGCCCGGCAGGCGCCAGGCGGAACGGATCGGGTAGCGGGTCTGGGCCTCGATGGCAGCCGGGTCGAGAAAACCCAGGCACTGTGGCGTGGCGATGACGCCCACCTCCCAGTTCGCCCGTTGCGCCGCGGCGATCAGCCGGCCCACGTCACCGGCGATCCCGGCCGCGCAGACGACGACGTACAGGAAGGGCTTCCCGGTTTCCCGGTCGGACCGATCACTCACGCGGGACCCCCGGTCAACGGATGAGGTGGTGGAGTCCGGCAGTGTACGGCCACGGTCGCGGGCGGATGCCGTCGTGGCCAACTCCCGTGCGGCACCCGGTCGGTCGCGTCCGGCGCAGACGGACCGCACCGGAGGGGCGCGCTCCCCGGCATCGGGGAGGGACGGCGTTCCGTGCGGGCGTCCCCGTCGCGCGGCGCACCCGGGGGACCGGGCCCGCGGTTCGAGGGCGTCGAGCGCGTCGCCACCGGGACCGGCCGGGGCGCACTCGACACGCGCCCACACAAAAGCACAGCTCCCCCTGTTAACGGTAGAAATACCGCATGGCAGGGATGAGGCGTTCGTCCGGACACTCCACGGCAGACGGGCCGGGGCCACCGGGCCGGCGGCCGGGGGTCCGCTCCCTGTGGGAGCCGCGCAGCGTGGTCGGGCAGATGTTCGCCTTCCAGCTGGTGGTGGTCGTGCTGCTCACCGTGGGCGCGATCTTCCTCCTGCTGCTGATGGCCCGCCGGGAGAGCGTCCAGGAAGCGGGCAGCCGCTCCCTCGCGCTCGCCGAGGGTTTCGCCGACGCCCCCGGAACGGCCGCGGCCATCGAGTCGTCGAACCCGACGGCGGTGCTCCAGCCGCGGGCGGCGAAGGCCCGCCGGGGCGCCGACGTGGACTTCGTCGTGGTGCTCGACCGCCAGGGCATCCGGCTCACCCATCCGCTGCCCGACCGGATCGGCAAGCCGAGTTCCACCCGACTCGCCCCGCTGCTCGCGGGCAAGACCGTGATGGAGGAGCGGCGGGGTTCGTTGGGCCCCCAGGTCCGCGCCTACGTGCCCGTGCGACGGGCGGACGGCACGGTGGTCGGTGCGGTCGGCGCCGGGGTCACGATCGCCCGGGTCAACTCGGCCGCCGCCGACCGGCTGCCCGTGGTCCTGACCGCCGCCGGCGCCGCCGTCCTCCTCACCACCGGGGCCGCCGCCCTGCTGAGCCGACGGCTGATGCGGCAGACCCACGGCCTGGGCCCCGCCGAGATCACCCGCATGTACGAGCACCACGACGCGGTGCTCCACTCGGTGCGGGAGGGCGTCGTCATCGTCGAGCAGGACGGGCGGCTGCTGCTCGCCAACGACGAGGCGCGGCGGCTGTTGGCGCTCCCCGTCGACGCCGAGGGCCGTGCGGTGGGCGAACTGGACCTCCCCGGAGCCGTGGCGGACCTCCTCGCCTCCGGTCGGGAGGCCACCGACGAGGTGCACCGGGTGCAGGGGCGCACCCTCGCGGTCAGCCAACGCCCCACCCAGGTCGCCGCGGGCCCCGCGGGCCGGGTCGCCACCGTACGGGACACGACCGAGCTGCTCGCCGTGTCCGACCGGGCGGACGCCGCCCAGCGCCGCCTTGAGGTCCTGCACGACGCGGGGGTGCGGATCGGCACCACCCTGGAAGTCCCGCGCACCGCGCGGGAACTGGCGGAGACGACCGTCGGACGGTTCGCCGACTTCGTCACCGTGGACCTGGTGGAGGCCGTGCTGCGGGGCGAGGAGATCCACGGGACGGAGCAGGAGGTGCGCCGGGTCTGCGTCGCCGGGGTGCGCGACGATCCGCCGCTCTACCCGGAGGGCAAACTGATCCGGCTGGCCCCCTCGACCCCGCAGGCCCTGGGCTTGGCCACCGGCAGGGCCGTCCTGGAACCCCGGCTCGCCGATGCGCCGGGCTGGCAGGCACAGGACCCGGAACGGGCCCGGCGGATCGTGGAGGAGGGCATCCACTCGCTGGTGACAGCGCCGCTGACGGCGCGTGGGGTGCTCCTGGGCATCGCCGGTTTCTGGCGTTCCGAGCGCCCCGAGCCGTTCGACGCGGACGACCGGGCCCTGGCGGAGGAGGTCGCGGCACGGGCGGCGGTCTCCCTCGACAACGCCCGCCGCTACACCCGTGAGCACACCATGGCCGTCACCCTGCAACGCAGTCTGATGCCGCGGTACCTGCCGGTCCAGGAGGCCGTGGAGGTCGCCTACCGCTATCTGCCGGCCGAGGCGGGCGTGGGCGGCGACTGGTTCGACGTCATCCCGCTGCCCGGGGGGCGGGTCGCCCTGGTCGTCGGTGACGTGGTCGGCCACGGGCTGCACGCCGCGGCGACCATGGGGCGGCTCCGGACGGCGGTGCACAACTTCTCCGCGCTGGACCTGCCGCCCGATGACATCCTCGGCCACCTGGACGAGTTGGTCGGCCGGATGGACCAGGAGCGCGGCGCCGGTGACGACGGGCTCGACGTCACGGGAGCCACCTGCCTGTACGCCATCTACGACCCGGTCTCCGGTGACTGCGCGGTGGCCCGGGCGGGGCACCCCCCGTTGGGGTTGGTGCTGCCCGACGGGCGGATGGAGTTCCCCGACGTTCCGGTGTCGCCGCCGCTCGGCGTCGGCGGTGGGCTGCCCATCGAGACCGCGGTGCTGCGGCTGCCGGCGGGCTCCCGGTTGATCCTCTACACCGACGGGCTGGTCGAGAGCCGTGACCAGGACATCGACGTCGGGCTCGCCCAACTGCACGACGCCGTCGCCGGACGGCCCGCCCTCGGCCCCGAGGAGACCTGCCGCGCGGTGCTGGCCGCGCTGCCGGGGGCGCGGCCCCGGGACGACATCGCCCTGCTGGTGGCGCGCACCCGACGGCTGGACTCCGAGCGCATCGCACAGTGGCGGGTGCCGTCCGACACCGCGGCCGTCGGCCCGGTGCGCAACGAGTGCGCCCGGCAGTTGCGGCAGTGGGGACTGGACGAGATCGCCTTCACCACCGAGCTGATCCTCAGCGAACTCATCACCAACGCCGTCCGCTACGCCACCCAGCCCATCACCGTGCGGCTGATCCACAGCGCCTCGCTGATCTGCGAGGTCTTCGACGGTTCCAACACCTCTCCGCATCTGCGCCGGGCCTCCCTCACCGACGAGGGGGGACGGGGACTCTTCCTGGTGGCCCAGCTCGCCGACCGCTGGGGGACCCGCTACACCGCCGACGGCAAGGTGATCTGGACCGAACAGTCACCGCACGGTCCGACCGCCCCGCCCGGCGGCCCCGACCCCGCCGACGTGCTGCTCGACCAGTGGGACCTGTGACGGGGCGCCCCTGGCCTCGCCGCCTGCCGGGCGCCGGTGGAACACTGGAACGTCCCAACGGGCCGGGAGGGAAGGGGAATCCGTGCGCATCGGGGAACTCGCCGCACTGGTCGGCACCAGCACGCGCGCGCTGCGCTACTACGAACAGCAGGGGTTGTTGACGTCCACCCGTGACGGCAACGGGTACCGGGAGTACGACGAGGGTGCGCTGGTGCGGGTCCGCAACATCAGGGAACTGCTCGGCGTGGGGCTGACCACCGAGGACGTCCTGGGCTATCTGGAACAGGGCTGTCTCGAACGGCCGCTGAGCCGGACCCCGCGCTGCACCGGCGAGTGGGAGACCATCCGTAGGCGGCTGGAGTCGCTGGACGGTCGGATCTCCCGGCTCCAGGAGACCCGGGACCGCCTCGCCCGGCACGGCGCCGAGGTGGAGGCCACCGCAGAGTAGTCGTAGGGGTCGTGTGGGGTGGTCGGTCCGTCGGTCGGCCCCTCGGTCGGTCAGCCGGTCGGCCCGTCGGTCGGGGAGGGCCTCGGTTGACCTTGACGCTAGCGTCAACGACCTAGCTTCGGCCCATGGCTTCTGAGGTGAAGGACCCGGCCGCCGGACGCGGTACGGGATGGCTGGTGTGTCTGCTGCTGACGACGTTCGTCATCGGAACGGACGACTTCGTGATCGCGGGCGTGCTGCCCGAGATCGCCGCGGACCTGGGGGTGAGCGAGGCGACCGCGGGCCAGTTGGTGACGGTCTTCTCGGTGACCTACGCCTTGGCCGCTCCCCCGCTCGCGGTGGCCACGGCCCGGCTGCCCCGCAAACCCCTGATCGTCGGCGGGCTGGCCGTCTTCGCGGTGGGCAACCTCGTCACCGCGCTCGCCCCCGGGTACGCCTCCTTGATGCTGCTACGGGTGCTCACCGCGCTGATCGCCGCGGCGGTCACGCCGGCGGTGTTCGCCATGGCCGGCAGCGCCGCCGCCCCCGAACGGGTCGGTCGCGCCATCGGGACGGTGGCCTCCGGGCTGACCGTCTCCCTGTTCGTCGGGGTCCCCCTCGGCACCCTGTTGTCCGCCGCCTTCGGTTGGCGCTCCACGTTCGTCGCCGTCGCCCTGCTGACCACCGCCGTCGCGCTGGCCTCCTGGTGGTTGCTGCCCGCGCTGCCCGGGGCGCCGGCGCTCGGGATGCGTCGACAACTGCGCGTGCTGTCCCGACCTGCCGTGCTGCTCGGGGTGGCCGGTACGGTCACCGGGGCGTCCAGCGGGATGCTGACGTACACCTACATCGCGCCACTCACCCATGATCTGACGGGCGATCGGGGCGCGGTCCTCGCCCTGCACATCGCGACCATCGGGGTGGCCGGGGCGCTCGGGACCTTCCTGTGCGGCCGACTGACCGACCGCTGGGGCGCCGATCGGGCCCTCCTGGTCACCTTCGGCGGTCTGGTGGGCACCACGGCCGTGCTCGCCCTGATCGGTGTCCTCACCGACGAGGTCCCCGGCTGGTCGCTCACCGTCGTCCTGGCCGTCTGGGGCTTCGCGAGCTGGGGGTTCAACCCGCCGATGAACACCCGCGCCCTGTTGTTGGCCCGGGGCGCCGAGGCCGAGGCCCTGGCGCTCAACACCAGCGGTCTGTACGTCGGCATCGCGGTGGCCGGGGCGGTCGGGGGTTGGGCGGTCTCCGCCCACGGCGGCACGGGGGTCGCGGTGACCGCCACCGGGATCGGACTGCTCGCCGCGCTCGTCATCGGCGCTTCCGTGCGCCGCCACCCCGCCGCCCCGGCCAGCGGCGCCACCGCGTCCACCGCCCCGCGGACGGTGGACGCGTCGCCCCAGTGACGTACGACTGCGGGGGGGCGCGGTGCCGTGGCAGGGGAGCGTCGTCCGCGGCACCGCGCGGCTCGGTGGGCCTACGTGGCCGCCGCCCCCAACTCGGCGAGCGCCTGGGCCCGGCGGACGTACTTCAGTTCCGCGAGTTGGGCGACCGTGGTGACGCCGAACGCCTCCGCCAGCAGCTCACCGTCCCGGTCGGACACGCCCTTGAGCGCCGAGACCGGTGCGTCCAGGATCTCCGGCAACGCCTTGTCGGCCCATGCCTTGTCCAACACCTCGTCCAGATCGACCGAAGCCATGTGTGTGTCCTCCCGGGCAGATCGGTGACGGGGTCCCCGTGACCCCAACTTCTACATGACTGTAGAAGCTTAGGGTGCGCCGGCGCGACGCATCGGCGCCATCGGTCCGACATCGATCCGAGTTGTCCGAAAACCGTCCCCCGGGGACCCGCTCCCCCTATCCTCTACACGTTTGTAGAAGACAGGGAAGGGAGTCACCATGGTGTTCAAGAGGTTGCTCGGCTCGATCGGCATCGGCGGTCCCACCGTGGACACCGTGCTCAGCCCCGGACCGGTACTGCCCGGCGCCACCCTCACCGGCGAGGTCCGGCTCCACGGCGGGAACGGCGACGTCACGGTCGACATCACCCTGGAACTGCTCGCACGCGTGGAAGTGGAGGCGGACGGGGGCGAGGGCCACGGTGACGTCGTCTTCGACCGGTACGCGGTCGGCGAGGACCTGCGGCTGCCCGGGGGCGAACCGCTCACCGTCCCGTTCTCGCTCACCCTGCCCTGGGAGACCCCGGTCACCGAACTGTACGGACAGCCCCTCGGGATCGTCCTCGGGGTGCGCACCGAGGTGGCGGTGGCCGGCTCCCGGGACAAGGGGGACCTCGATCCACTGACGGTCCGTCCGCTGCCCGCACAGGAAGCGGTCCTGGAGGCGTTCGGGCAACTCGGCTTCGGATTCGTCTCGGCCGACCTGGAGTACGGGCGGATCGGCGGCACCTCACAACAGCTCCCCTTCTACCAGGAGATCGAGATCAGCCCGGCCCCCCGGTACGCCCACGCGCTCAAGGAGGTCGAGGTGACCTTCCTCGCCGCCCCGCACGGGATGGACGTGGTGCTGGAGGCCGACCGGCGCGGTCACCACCACGGCGGCGACGCGCTGAACCGGTTCCCGGTGGCGTACGAGGACGTGGACCGTACCGACTGGAACACCGTGGTCGGGGGGTGGGTCGAACGACTGGTCCACGCGCACGCCCCGTACGCCGGCCCCGGCCCGTCCCAGCACCCGGGCGGCCACCACGAGGACCACGGCCACCGGTCGGGACCCGGGACGGGCGCCGTGGTCGCGGCGGGCGCGGCCGGTGTGGCGGTCGGTGTGGCGGGTGGACTCGTCGCGGCGGAGGTCGTGGACGAGGTCGGCGACCTGTTCGAGGACGAGGACTCCGAGGACTCCGAGGGCGACGGGGACTCCGGGGGCGACGGGGACTCCGGGGGCGACGACAGCTGAACCCGTCGCCCCGCGCCCCCGGGGATCACAGCGGAGTGGCCGCCTTGAGGATCAGGAAGAGCGTGACCGCGGAGTTCGCCGAGGACAGCGCGGAGGCCGTCGTCCCGGCGGCGGCGCACCACACGGCCAGCCCCACCGTGGTGGAGGGCGGTGGCCAGTTCCGTGCGGTCGGGGTGGGGCCGAGCAGCGCCGCCACCCGGCGCGGCACCGGACCCACCGCGGCGAACCCCGGAAGTGCCGTCGACGCCGGGGCGCCGCGGGAGACCAGGGCGGCCTTCCCGATCGCCCGGGCCACCACCCGACGGCTACCGACCGCCGTCGCCGCCTCCTCGTCCGCCCATCGTTCCGAGGTGTAGCCCACGGCCGAACGCAACGGGCGCAGCGCCGGGTTGGCGAGCGCGGCGAGGCGGACCGTACGGAGGTGGCGGTGGTGGCGCGCGGTGAGGTGGGCCCGTTCGTGGGCGAACAGGGCCCGGCGTTCCCGGGACGTCAGGGCGTTCAGCAGGCCGGTGGTCACCACGATCCGGTCGCGACCCGGGCCGCCGGGCAGCGCATGGGCGTACGGGCTGGCGTCCGGCAGCACCACGACGGGGGTGGGGCGCAGCCCGGCGAGCGCCCGGGCGGCAGTGCGACGGGTCCGGCGCTCCCGCCACAGCTCGCGCAGACAGTAGGTCAGGACCACGACCAGGGCGGGGATCGCGCTCTTCCCAGCGATCTCGTCGTAGGGCACCGCCGCCCGCACCTCGGGGTCCGACCAGCCGTCGGGCAGCGGATTGCCGGGGAGTTGGGCGGTGCCGACCACCACCAGCAGGGCCAGGCAGAGGGTGCTGCACAGGGCGCACACCGCGGCGACGGCGGTCAGCAGCCGGGTGGCCGTACGCGGGTGCAGGTGCTGCTCGGCGAGCCGTGCGATCGGCCAGGCGCTGAACGGCAGGACGAGCGGCAGGAACACGAAGACGCCCACGTGTTCAGTCTTCCTCCTGGGCCAGCAACGCGCGCAGGGTTCGCTCGTCGTCCTCCTCCAGGGAGGTGACGAAGCTGGCGAGTACGGCTTCCCGGTCCTTCTCCGCGTCGAGCACCCGCCGCATCCGCAGGGCGGCGAGGTCCGCCTCGCTGGCGCCCGAGGTCCAGACGAAGGACCGGCCCGCGCGTTCCCGGGCGACGGCGCCCTTGGCGTGCAGCCGGGTCAGGATGGTGATCACCGTGGTGTAGGCCAGGTCCTGGCCCAGTCGTTCCTGCACCCAGGCGGTGTTCACCGGGCCGGGTGCGCCGCGCAGCGCGGCCAGGACTAGCGCTTCGAGTTCGCCCTGGGCCCGGCGGCGGGAGCGCCGCCCGGGGTCACGGCCCGGCTCGTCCGGCATGTGCGGCTCCCTTCGGGCTCGGTGTGCGCGTACGACGCGGGGGCGGCGGGGCGCGGAACGTTTCATCCTAGCCAGCGGCGCCGCGGTTGAGGGGGGAGGCGGGGACGCGGGAATGTGGGGATGCGGGGGTCCGCGTGGATAAACACCGCTATGGGATACCTCCGTGGGGAGGCTCCGCGCCTTGCTACACAGAGGACATGATCGAGAACAACACCCCACGCGCCCGCCGCACCCGCCGTCAGCTGGCCGCCTCGCTCGCCGCCGTCGCGGGTTCCCTGACCCTGCTCGTCGTCTCCCCCGCATCCGCCGTGGCACAGGACGCCTCGGTGACCGCCGTCGCTGCGGCGCCCGACCGGCAGGCGGGGCACCGGCCGCTCGACCGGGTCACCTCGCTGCTCGCCGAACGGCTGCTCGTCGCCGACAAGGTGGCCGCCGCCAAGTACGGGACGTCGCTGCCCATCGAGGACCTGGTGCGCGAGCGGCAGATCCTGGACGACGTGGCCCGGCGGTCGGCCGCGCTGGGCCTCGACCCGGTGCGTACGAGTGCGGTGTTCCGGGACCAGATCGAGGCCGGCAAGAACGTGCAGCGGGCCCTGTTCGCCCGCTGGGACGCGCACCCGCAGGAGCGGCCCGCCGAGCGACCGGACCTGGCGCGGGAGGTGCGGCCGGTGCTCGACCGGATCACCACGGAGTTGCTGGCGGCGCTCACGTCCTCCGGGCCGGCGCGCGCGGCGGCCTCCTGCCGGTTCGCGGTCACGGTGTCGGCGGCGGGGCAGGTGCACGTCCGGGACCTCGACCGGGTGCACGCGGTGAACCTGTTCCGCGGGTTGCGCAACGTCTGCACCGGCTGAGACGCCGGGGGCTCCGTCGTTCCGGAGGATCAGCCGCGGCCGGTGCGCGCACGGGCTCCGGGAGCGAACCGGGGACCTCCGGCGTGGTGGCGTCGGAGGTCCCCGTTCGTGGGGCGGACGGCGGCGGACCGGTCTAGGACACGATGTCCTTGCGCCCGAAGCCCCGGAAGGCCAGCGCGAACAGGACGACGGCGTAGGTGATCGACACGGCCGCGCCCTGGATCATGCCGCCCCACTCCAGCCGGGGCTGCACCGCGTCCGCCCAGGCGAACTGCCAGTGCGCCGGCAGGAAGTCGCGCCAGTCGCCGAGCGCGGTGACCGCGTCGAGGACGTTGCCGACGATGGTCAGCCCGACCGCCCCGCCGACCGCGCCGAGCGGGGCGTCCGTCCGGGTGGACAGCCAGAACGCCAGCCCCGCGGTGACGAGTTGCGAGACGAAGACGTACGCGATGACGATGACGAGCCGCTGGGCGGCGGTGCCCGCGTCCAGGGTGCCGCCGGTCGGGATCTCCAACGGGCCCCACCCGTAGACGACGGTGCCCACCAGGAGGCCGACGACCGGGAGCAGCACGATGGCCGCGAGGCTCATCCCGAGGGCGACGACGAGCTTCGACCACAGCAGCCGGGCCCGGGGCACGGGCGCGGCGAGCAGGTACCGCAGGGAGGACCAGCCCGCTTCGGAGGCGACGGTGTCCCCGCAGAACAGCGCGACGGGGATCACCAGCAGGAAGCCCGCCGAGACGAACAGGCAGGTGGCGGCGAAGTTGGCGCCCGAGGCGGTGGCGGTGTCCATGAGGGAGATCCGGTCGCCGGCGTCCCCCCGCTCGTCGGGGCTGCCGCCGATGGCGAACGCCACGGCGAGCACGAACGGCAGCAGCCCGAGGACGGCGCCCATGACGAGCGTCCGCCGGCGCTTGAGTTGGCGGACCAGTTCCACCCGGACCGGGAGGGTGCCGCGGGCCCGGTAGCCGGGCGCGGTCGCTCGTGCCGGGACGGCGTCGTCGACGTGCACGGCCGTGTTCCCTTCGTCGGTCGGGCGGTGCCCGGGGCCGGTGGTCAGGTCGGCGCTCACCGCTGGCCTCCGATCAGGTTCAGGAAGGCGTCCTCCAGCCTGCGGTGCGGTCCCATCGAGGTGACGGGCACCTCCAGCCGCACCAGGTCCGCGAGCAGGGTGCGGGACTCCTCGGGGCCGACCTGCGCGAGGCGGACCAGCAGCCCGCCGTCCGCGCGGTCCGCCGAGGTCACCCCGGGCAGTGCGGCGATCTTGTCGACCAGCGGGTCGGACACCTCGTCCGCGAGCCCCACGTGCAGGGCGTCCCCGGAGCCGGCGATCTCGGCGACGGGGCCGGCCTGGACGAGCCGTCCGCGGTCCATCACGACGAGGTGGGTGCAGGACTGCTCGACCTCGGACAGCAGGTGGCTGGAGACGATCACGGTCCGGCCGCCGGCCGCGTACCGGATCATCACCTCGCGCATCTCGCGGATCTGTGGCGGGTCGAGTCCGTTGGTGGGTTCGTCGAGGATCAGCAGATCGGGCAGGCCGAGCATCGCCTGGGCGAGCGCCAGGCGTTGCCGCATGCCCTGGGAGTACGTGCGGACCGCGCGCCCGAGCGCGTCGCCGAGGTCGGCGATCTCCAGGGCTTCGGCGAGGTGGGCGTCGGTCGCGGGGCGGCCGGTGGCGCGCCAGTACAGCTCCAGGTTCTCCCGGCCGGTGAGGTGCGGCAGGAAACCGGCGCCCTCCACGAAGGCCCCGACGCGGGACAGTACGGGGGCGCCCGGGCGGATGGCGTGTCCGAAGACGCGCACCTCGCCCCGGTCGGGTCGGATCAGGCCCATGAGCATGCGCAGGGTGGTGGTCTTGCCCGCCCCGTTGGGTCCGAGGAGCCCGAGCACCTGCCCCTTCTCGACCCGGAAGGACAGGTCGCGCACCGCGTACCGGTCGGTGGACCGGGCGTAGCGCTTGCTCAGGTCGGTGATCTGGAGCGGCACCTCGGCGAGGTCCGGGTCCGGGGCGGCGGCCGAGGTGCGGCGGCGGCCGGTGAGCAGCAGCGCGGCGGCGAGGGCGATGCCGGTCAGCGGGAGCGCCCAGACCCAGGTGGCGAGGGGTGCGGCGGCGGTGCTGACGTCGGGGGCGGTGGGTACCGCGAGGTCGCCGCGGAGGGCGACGGTGTACCGGGCGGGGGCGGTGGGTGAGGCGTACCCGAGGTCGGTGGAGGAGACGGCGAGGCGCAGGCGGTGGCCGCGCTGCACCTCGTGGTCGATGGCGGGCAGGGTCAGGGTGACGTCCTTGCTCTTGCCCTTGCCCAGGCCGTCGACGCGGACGGGGGCGACGAGCCCGGCGGGCAGCACCTGCTGTGCGCCGCCGGGGCCGACGTCGTACAGCTTGCCGAACAGCACGGCGTGGTCGCTGGTGGAGCTGACCCGTATCCGTACCCGGGAGGTGCCCGTGATGCGGACGTCGTCGGTGAGGGGCTTCGAGTCGAAGCGGGCGTACTGGCCGGGGAAGTCGAGGGAGAGGCCGACGCCGAGTGCGGAGAGCTGGGACAGTCCGCCGCCGGCCGCGCCGAGGCCGGGCAGTCCGGAGATCGCGGGCGGGCTGGCGCCCGCGGGGTTGTCGAAGGTCTGCGGGCGGCCGGTCAGGGCGAAGGAGCGGGGGTCGCCGGTGAGGCCGGGGTAGGTGTCGCCGGTGACGCCGCGCAGCCGGGCGGCGCCGTCGGTGGAGTCGAGGCCGCCGGTGCGGGTGACGCGGAACGCGGGCCCGGTGTCGGCGTTCTCGTCGCCCTTGAGGTGACGGTCGAACCAGGCGTTGACGCGGGCCTCGACGCGGTCGGTCTCCTGGTCGCCGCCGTCGTGCCCGCCGGGGGTCCAGTCGACGGCGACGGGTGCGCCGTTCGCCCGGATCGCGGTGGCCATGGCGTCGGCCTGGTCGAGGGTGAAGAGGGAGTCGGTCTGGCCCTGGACGAGCAGGGCGGGCGCCTCGATCCGCTCGCTCACCGCGGACGGGGAGCGCTCCTCCAGTACGGCGCGGGCCTCGGCGTCCGGTTCCCCGCGCTCGGCGACCCGCTCGTACATGCGGCACAGTTCGGGGGCGAAGCGGTCGCAGCCGCCGCCGGTGTTGACGAAGAGTCCGGCCCAGGTCTTCTTGAAGACGCCGCCGGGGAAGAGTGCGTCGGCGAGGTTCCCGTAGGTGATCCGCGGGGCGATCGCGTCGACCCGCTCGTCGTGTCCGGCGGCGAGCAGCGAGACGGCTCCGCCGTAGGAGACGCCGGACATGCCGACGCGCGGGTCGCCCTTGCCGTCGAGTCGGACCTCGGGGCGCTCGGCGAGCCAGTCGATGAGCCGGGAGACGTCGGCGACCTCGCCGTCGGGGTCGTTGAGGCCGATGCGACCGCTGGACTCGCCGAAGCCGCGGGCGGACCAGGTGAGCACCGCGTAGCCGTCGCGGGCCAGGTCCTCGGCCTGGGCGCGGACGTCGCCCTTGTCGCCGCCGAAGCCGTGGCCGAGCAGGACGGCGGGGCGTCGGCCGGCCTCGCCGGAGGTGAAGTACGAGGTGTCGATGCGGGCGTCGCCGGTGTCCACGACGCGGTCGGCGCGGTGCACCTCGGGCGGTTCGTCGGAGGCGGTGGCCGTCCAGGTTCCCGCTGCGGCGATGAGCGCGACACCGGCCACGGCGGCGAGCGTCCGCCGGGGGCGGCGGAGCCGGGGTGGCCAGGGCGTTCGGAAGTCCATGCGGTCCACCGTAAGCTGCGGCGCCGACCGGCCGTGCGGCCCGGGGGGTGAACCGTGCCGCCTCCCCGGGGAGTACCCGGGCGCCGCGGCTACCGCGGGTGCGGTACGCGGCGGCCCGGGCCGCGTGCGGCTCAGTGGTTGCGGGGGAACCCGAGGTCGACGCCGGCGGGGGCGTCGGCGGGGTCGGGCCAGCGGGTGGTGACGACCTTGCCGCGGGTGTAGAAGTGCGTCCCGTCGTTGCCGTAGACGTGGTGGTCGCCGAAGAGGGAGTCCTTCCAGCCGCCGAAGGAGTGGTAGCCGACGGGGACCGGGATCGGGACGTTCACCCCGACCATGCCGGCCTCGACCTCCAGTTGGAAGCGTCGGGCGGCTCCCCCGTCCCGGGTGAAGACGGCGGTGCCGTTGCCGTACGGCGAGGCGTTGATGAGGGCGAGCCCCTCGTCGTACGAGTCGACCCGCAGCACGCACAGCACCGGGCCGAAGATCTCGTCGCGGTAGGCGTCGGAGTCGACGGACACCCGGTCGAGCAGGGAGATGCCGATCCAGTGCCCGTCCTCGTACCCCTCGACGGTGAAGCCGGTGCCGTCGAGGACGACCTCGGCGCCCTGGGCCGCCGCGCCGGCCACGTAGGAGGCGACCTTGTCCCGGTGGGCGGCGGTGATCAGCGGGCCCATCTCGGAGGCGGGGTCGTCACCGGGGCCGATGGTGATCTTCTCGGCCCGCTCCTTGATCTTCGCCACGAGTGCGTCGCCGACGGCGCCGACGGCGACCACCGCGGAGATCGCCATGCAGCGTTCCCCGGCGGAGCCGTAGGCGGCGGAGACGGCCGCGTCGGCGGCGGCGTCCAGATCGGCGTCGGGCAGCACCAGCATGTGGTTCTTGGCGCCGCCGAGCGCCTGGACCCGCTTGCCGTGCGCGGTCGCGGTGCGGTGGATGTAGCGGGCGATGGGGGTGGAGCCGACGAAGGAGACGGCGGCGACGTCCGGGTGCTCCAGGAGGCGGTCCACGGCGACCTTGTCCCCGTGGACGACGTTGAACACCCCGTCCGGCAGTCCCGCTTCGGCGAACAGTTCGCCGAGCCGCACCGCCGCCGAGGGGTCCTTCTCGGAGGGCTTGAGGACGAAGGTGTTCCCGCAGGCGACGGCGAGCGGGAACATCCACAGCGGGACCATCGCCGGGAAGTTGAACGGGGTGATGCCGACGACGACCCCGAGCGGCTGGCGGATCGCCGCCACGTCCACGCGGCTGGCGACCTGCGTGGACAGTTCGCCCTTGAGCTGCACGGCGATCCCGCAGGCGAGGTCCACGATCTCCAGGCCGCGCGCGACCTCGCCGAGCGCGTCCTCGTGGACCTTGCCGTGCTCGGCGGTGATCAGCCGGGCGATCTCGTCGCGGTGGGCGTCGAGCAGCGCCCGGAACCGGAACAGGATCGCGGTGCGCTGGGCGAGCGAGGAGGTGCCCCAGGTGGCGAACGCCTCCCGGGCGGCGGCGACCGCCGCGTCCACCTCGTCGACGTCGGCGAACGCGACCCGGGTGGTGGCCCGTCCGGTGGCGGGGTCGGTGACCGGGCCGTGGGTGCCCGACGCGCCTTCGACGGCCTTCCCGCCGATCCAGTGGTGGACGGTCTTCGTCATGACGGATCCCTAACTCTCGCGGGGCCGGTGGTGGCGTTCCCCACCTGGCGCGGCGGGTCCTGGCCCCGGTCACAGCGGTCGGTGGCGGGCGGCCACCGACCGTTCGTACTCCTCGCGGGCCCGGACGGCGGACGCGCGGGTCGCCGTCGCGGCCACGGGCACATCCCACCACGCCTGCGCCGGGGGCGCGCCCGACACTGTGTCGGGCGTTCGGGTCTCCGTGTAGACACATGTGGGGACGTCCGAGGCGCGGGCGGTCGCGAGCGCTTCGCGCAGCTCACCGACGGTCCTCGCGCGCAGCACCCGCATGCCGAGGCTGGCGGCGTTGGCGGCGAGGTCCACCGGCAGCGGGTCGCCGGTGAGGGAGCCGTCGGCGGCGCGCTGCCGGTAGGCGGTGCCGAAGCCCTCCCCGCCGACGGCCTCGGAGAGTCCGCCGATCGAGGCGTACCCGTGGTTCTGGAGGATCACCAGCTTGAGGGGGACGCCCTCCTGCACGGCGGTGACGATCTCGGTGGGCATCATCAGATAGGTGCCGTCGCCGACGAGCGCCCACACGGGCCGTCCCGGGGCGGCGAGGCAGACCCCGATGGCCGCCGGGATCTCGTAGCCCATGCAGGAGTACCCGTACTCCAGGTGGTACTGGTCGCGGGACCGGGTCCGCCAGAGCTTGTGCAGGTCGCCGGGGAGCGAGCCGGCCGCGTTGACGAGCACGTCCTCGCCGGTGACCAGGGCGTCGAGGGCGCCGAGCACCTGGGTCTGGGTGGGGCGTGCATCGGGATCGGGCGCGGCGTACGCGCTGTCGACGCGCGCCTCCCAGCGGGCCTTCGCGCTGGCGTACTCGGCCGCGTACGCCGGATCGGGTGCGGGTCCGCCGTCCTCGCGGAGGGCCCGGGTGAGTGCCGTCAGACCCGCCCGGGCGTCCGCGACCAACGGCAGTCCGGCCATCTTGTGGCCGTCGTACGGCGTGATGTTGAGGTTGAGGAAGCGCACCCCGGGCGGGAAGAGGGTGCCGGACGCGGTGGTGAAGTCGGTCCAGCGGGTGCCCACCCCGATGACCAGGTCGGCGGTGCGGGCGAGCGCGTCGGCGGTGGCCGTCCCGGTGTGCCCGATGCCGCCGACGTCGGCGGGGTGGTCCCAGTCGAGCGCCCCCTTGCCGGCCTGGGTGGCGGCGACCGGCGCCCCGGTCGCCTCGGCGAAGGCGCGCAGCGCGTCCTGGGCGGCGCTGTGCCGCACCCCGCCGCCGGCGATGACGAGGGGCCGCCGGGCGGCGCGCACCGCGGCCACCGCCGCCGCGAGTTCGACGGGGTCGGGCTCCGGTCGGCGGACCGTCCAGACCCGCTCGCGGAAGAACTCCACGGGCCAGTCGTACGCCTCGGCCTGCACGTCCTGCGGCAGGGCGAGGGTGACCGCCCCGGTGGCCGCCGGATCGACCAGGACCCGCACGGCTTGGAGGGCGGCCGGGACGAGTGCCTCCGGCCGGGTGATCCGGTCGAAGTACCGCGACACCGGGCGCAGGCAGTCGTTGACGGACGCGTCGCCCGCCCACGGCACTTCGAGCTGTTGCAGGACGGGGTCGGCGGGGCGGGTCGCGAAGGTGTCGCCGGGCAGCAGCAGGACCGGGAGGTGGTTGACGGTGGCGAGGGCCGCGCCGGTGACGAGGTTGGTGGCGCCGGGCCCGATGGAGGTGGTGACGGCGTGCGTGGACAGTCGCCCGCTCTGCCGGGCGTGGCCGACCGCCGCGTGCACCATCGCCTGTTCGTTGCGGCCCTGGTGGAACGGCATGGCCCCGCCGTGTTCCAGCAGTGCCTGGCCGATCCCGGCGACGTTGCCGTGGCCGAAGATTCCCCAGGTGGCGCCGATCAGCCGGTGGCGCTGCCCGTCGCGTTCGGTGTGCTGGACGGTCAGGAAGCGGACGAGCGCCTGGGCGACGGTGAGCCTGACGGTGCCGGTCATCGGTGCCTCGTCGTGGGTGGGGTGGGTGCGGGGGTGCGGGGTGTCCGGTCGGGCGGTCACCGGTAGCCCTCCGCGTGGTCGGGGTGGAAGGTGATCCGCCACTCCCGTTCGGGACCGGGGCCCGCCATCACGTTCAGGTAGTACAGGTCGTGGCCGGGCGCGGCGATCGACGGGCCGTGCCACCCGTCGGGCACCAGCACCGCGTCACCGGTGCGCACCTCGGCGAGCACCCGGGCGCCGCCCTCGCGGGACGGGGACACCTGTTGGTACCCGAAGCCGGGGCGGCCGTCCGGGGAGGGTCGGCAGGCGAAGTAGTAGATCTCCTCCAACTCCGACTCCCGACCGGGCAGGTGCTCGTCGTGCTTGTGCGGCGGGTAGGAGGACCAGTTGCCGCCGGGGGTGACGACCTCGACGGCGATGAGGCGGTCGCAGACGAAGGCGTCGGCGGCGGCGAAGCCCCGCACCTGTCGTGCGGTGGTCCCGCTGCCGCGGTGTTCGAGGGGAACCTCCGGCGCGGGGCCGTAGCGGGCGGGGAGTCGGCGCTCGCACTTCGCTCCTGCCAGGGCGAAGTGGCCTCCCGCACCGGAGGCGATCTGGGCGTGGGCGTCACGGGGGAGGTACGCGAAGTCGGTGACGCCTTCGAACACATCCTGTCTGCCCGTCAGTTCGATGATGCCGCCCTCGACCATGATCGTGCAGCCACCGGAGAGCGGGAGCACGATCCATTCGCTGTCGCCGGTGGCGAATCCGTGCCGTTCCCCCGGCCCGAGGGTGAGCACCCGCAGGCTCGTACGGGCCCATCCGGGGCGCCGGGGGCCGATGTCGAGCTCGTACGGATCGTTGCCGGCGGTGCCGCTGGGGAGGTGGAGGCCACTGTCGTTCATGGGGTGCCCCTACCCGTCGGACGGGCGTCGCTCCCGCGCCCCGGCCCGCCGTTCACAGCAGTGCGACGGCCCGGTCGACCGCCGCCGTGACGTCGTCGTCCACCGGGTACAGCAGTGCCCGGCCGACCACCAGCCCCCGCACGGTCGGCAGGCGCAACGCGGCACGCCACCGGTCGTAGGCGGCGTCCGGGTCGTCGCCCACGTCACCCCCGAGCAGGACGGCCGGAAGGGTGGTGGTCTCCATGACCCGGGCCATGGCGTCGGGGTCCTCGGTCACCGGCACCTTCAGCCAGGTGTACGCGGAGGTGCCGCCGAGACCGGAGGCGACGGCGAGGGACTTGGCGACCGCCGCGGGGCTCAGGTCGGTGCGCAGCGTCCCGTTCTCCCGCCGGCACAGGAACGGTTCCACGAACACCGGGAGCTGACGGCGCGCCATCGCGTCGACGGCGCGCGCGGCGGCGTGCAGGGTCCGCAGTGAGCCGGGGTCCTCGTAGTCGAGGCGCAGCAGGAGCTTGCCGGCGTCGAAGCCCAGCCGGGTCAGGTCGCGGGGTCGGTGTCCGGTGAACCGGTCGTCCAGTTCGAAGGCGGAGCCGGCGAGCCCGCCCCGGTTCATGGAGCCCATGACGACCTTGCCGTCGAGGGCGCCGAGCAGCAGCAGGTCGTCGAGGACGTCGGCGGTGGCGAGGACCCCGTCGACGCCGGGGCGGGACAGCGCCTCGCAGATCCGGGCGAGCAGGTCGGCGCGGTCGGCCATGGCGAGGGCGCGGTCGCCGACGGCGAGGGCACCGCGTGCGGGGTGGTCGGCCGCGACGAGCAGCAGGCGTCCGGAGTCACCGAGCAGGGGCCGGCGTCGGCGGCGGGCGGCGGCTTCGGCGATGGCCCCGGGGTGTCGGGCGCGGGTGTGGGCGAGGGCTCCCGGGTCGATGTGGGGGCGCTCGCCCCGGGGTGCGCGCGGGGCGCCCGCCGTCGCCCTCATCGGACCTCACCCGCCGTCAGCGCGGCCTCGATCTCCGCGGGTACGGGCATCGCCGAGGAGCACTCCAGCCGGGAGGCGACGATCGCGCCGGCGGCGTTCGCGTACCGCATGGTGCGTTCCAGGTCCCAGCCGGACAGCAGCCCGTGGCAGAGCGCCCCGCCGAACGCGTCACCGGCGCCGAGGCCGTTGAGCACGGTGACGGGCAGCGGCGGCACCTCGGCGCACTCCCCGTCCGCGGCGAGCGCCAGCACCCCCTCGGGTCCCTGTTTGACGACGGCGAGCGCGGCGCCCGCCGCGAGCAGTGCCTCGGCCGCCGTCCGCGGGTCGCGCTCCCCGGTGGCGACCTCCACCTCGTCGAGGTTGCCGACGGCGACGGTGGCGTGCCGCAGGGCCCGTTCGTAGAGGGGGCGGGCGGTCGCCGGGTCGGTCCAGAACATCGGCCGCCAGTCGAGGTCGAAGACGGTGACGGCGTCCGGCCCGGCGGTCCGGGTGCGGTGGGCGAGGGCGGCGAGGGTCGCGGCCCGGCTCGGTTCCTCGCTGAGTCCGGTGCCCGTCATCCAGAAGACGCGGGCGTCGGCGACGGCCGCGAGGTCCAGGTCGTGCGGGTGGATCTCCAGGTCGGGGGCCTTGGGCCGCCGGTAGAAGTAGAGCGGGAAGTCGTCCGGTGGGAACACCTCGCAGAAGGTGACGGGCGTCTGGCCGCCGTCGACCGGGGTGACCCAGCGGTCGTCCACCCCGAACTCCCGTAGCGCCCGGTGCAGGTAGGCGCCGAAGGCGTCCGGGCCGGTGCGGGTGATGACCGCCGTCCGGCGGCCGAGTCGGGACGCCGCCACGGCGACGTTGGTCGCGGAGCCCCCGAGGAACTTGCCGAAGGTCGTCACCTCGGCGAGGGGCACGCCGGTCTGGAGCGGGTACAGGTCCACGCCGATCCGGCCCATCGTGAGGACGTCGAACCGGGGGTCGGGGGCGTTCGGGGACCCGACCCCGTGCAGCGGGGCGTCGCGGGGCTCCTCGCCCTGCCCGCCGTCGTCCCGAGGGTCGGCCAGCCGCACGCCGTCGTCCTGCGGGTCGGTCACCTGCACGTCGCCCCTTCCCGGTGTACGGGCCGGTGTCGCCGCGCACCGCGCTCGCGCACCCGGTCACACCGATGTGGTGCCCCCAGGTCTAATGCCGGTCGACGAACGCTGTCAACATGTTGTCCGGACATTCGGACCAGTCCTTGACACCCTTCTCGGGCGGACTGGAGGCTGAACCGCATGACCACACCGGCCGGCAACCCGCCCGCCCCGCTCTCCCGCATCCGCATCGGGTCGGCGCCCGACTCCTGGGGCGTCTGGTTCGCCGACGACCCGCGTCAGGTGCCGTGGCGGCGCTTCCTCGACGAGGTCGCCGCGGCCGGCTACGAGTGGATCGAACTCGGCCCGTACGGGTACCTCCCCACCGACCCGGTCACGCTCGCCGAGGAGACCGCCCGGCGGGGTCTCCGGGTCTCCGCGGGCACCGTCTTCACCGGGCTGCACCACGGGAGCGCGGTCTGGGACCGCACCTGGGGGCACGTCGCCGAGGTCGCCGCCCTGGCCCGGGCGAGCGGCGCCGGGCACCTCGTCGTCATTCCGTCGTTCTGGCGCGACGACAAGACCGGCGAGGTCCTGGAGGACAGCACCCTGACCGCCGCCCAGTGGCGGGCGCTCACCTCACAGACCGAACGACTGGCGCGGGAGGTGCGCGAACGCTTCGGGCTGCGCGTGGTCGTCCATCCGCACGCCGACACCCACGTCGACAGCGAGGAGAACGTGGCCCGGTTCCTCGACGGCACCGATCCGGACCTGGTGTCGCTCTGCCTGGACACCGGCCACTACGCCTACTGCGGCGGCGACAGCGTGCGGCTCATCGAGACCTACGGCGAGCGCATCGGGTACCTGCACCTGAAGCAGGTGGACCCGGACGTCCTCGCGGAGGTGCGCGCCGAGGACCTGCCGTTCGGTCCGGCCGTGGCCCGGGGCGTGATGTGCGAGCCGCCCTCGGGGGTGCCCGCGCTCGGGCCGGTCCTGACGGCCGCCCAGCGCCTCGACGTGGAGCTGTTCGCCATCGTCGAGCAGGACATGTACCCGTGCGACCCGGACGCCCCGCTGCCGATCGCCCGACGCACCCGCGCCTTCCTGCGCTCCTGCGGGGCCTGACGCCCGCCCCTATCCCCCACCCATGTCACGGATTAACGGGAATTGCGTCACATCTCCTCCACAGCCCTCCCGCGCACCACGGCTCCGCCGCGCGCCGGGCGGAGGGTGAGTGATCACCAGCGCGCCCGGCCCCCCGGCGACCCCCCGGTCACCCCCGCGGTGCGCACGGGGAGGACCATCGTGATCGACAGGACCCTCTGGTCGTACCAGAACATCGCCGCCCACCTGCGCGTACAGCGGGACACCGTCCGCTCGTACCGCAAGCACGGGCTGATGCCGCCGCCGGACGTGGTCGAGGACGGCAGGTCCTACTGGTACGCCGACACCGTCCGGTCCTGGGCGGCGACCCGGCCCCGCAGTCACGGGTGAGGCGCCGACACCTCTTGGCTTCATACCCCCTAGGGGTATAGTGTGGTGAGTGTCGGGGAGGCCGGGGCGTCGACCCCCCTCCGACCGCCACGACCCGGGCGCACCCGCCCCGCGTCCCACCAGCGACATCCGAGGAGAACGACATGAGCGCCCAGACCCAGGACTCCGTGACCACCGTCTACCAGGTGACCGGGATGACCTGCGGCCACTGCGAGGGCTCCGTCTCCACCGAGATCTCCGCGCTCCCCGGAGTCAGCTCGGTGAAGGCGGTGGCCGCCACCGGCCTGGTCACCGTGGTGTCGGCGACCGCACTCGACGAGGAGGCCGTCCGTGCCGCCGTCGACGAGGCCGGCTACGAGCTGACCGGCCGCGCCTGACCGGACCCGCCGACCGACACCGGCCCCGACCCCACCGGCGTGGGGGCGGGGCCGGGGTCGGTCGCGTCGCGACGGGTCCGTCCGCACCGGTGCGCCGACCGACACCGACGCCGGGACGCGGACCCGTGACGGTGACGGTGACGGTGACGACCCGAACGAACGAGCCATGCGGTCGCCAGAAAGCCATTCGCGTCCGGGAGAACGCCTTTCCCTCGCCAAGAAGAACCGTTTCCACGCGCGGGGCGATAACGTAGCCCGCGGCACCTCCCGCGGGGCCGGTCCCTGTGACCGGACGACCGCGGGGGCGACCACGGCGGTGTTCTTCGGCGTCACCGGGAAGGTCGGGTTCCACGGTCACGCACCACTTGTGGCCGAAGACATTCCGGTAACTATCCCCGGGGGCCTTCACAGACCCCGCGCAACATCCTTACGCTTGAGCCCCGATCGCCATATCGGGGCTCTTGCGCAGGTAGATGGACATATGCAGGAGACATAGATCACAGCGTTCACGACGTAACCATCGTGGATGCTGGTGAGTCTAAGAAGGCGATGTCAGAAACGTCTTGGGGGGCGTTTCGGACATTGGGGATGTCTTGGGGGACGTCTCCGAAGTGCGTTGCCGGGGCACGTGCACCGGGGAGCTTTGAGCGGCCCTCCCGTGCGTACGGGTCCCGGCAGACCGCAGGCACCCACCCCCAGCAGCAGGCGCTGCCCAATGAGCGCCCGGCCGGATCCCGTGGGGGGAATCCGCACCGGGACAAAGGAAGGCGTCCCATTCGTCGGCCCGTGGGGGGACCGGCGGTGGGGCGCCTTCCGCCTTTTCCCGCGCCTTCGCGCGCCTCCGGCGCCGCCTTCCGATCCGGCGCCTCCGCCGTCCCCGTCGGGCCCGCTCGCTCCCCCCGACCGGTGGGGCCCCGCCCGGCCCCTCAGACGCCCCCACAGGGCCTCGGACACCCTACGGACGCCGGGTGGACGCCGGGTGGCGCGGAAGCCACCTCCACGGCGCTCGTACGGCTCCGGACACACGAAATCGGGCACCGCATAGGCGATGCCCGATGTGATGTGGCGCCCACGTCCTCAATCCCGCGCGGGCGCACGGCCGGCGCACGGCGCCGGCCCCGGGCGCCTGGGAACGCCGCCCCCCGGACCGGGCGGCATCCCGTGCACCCCGTGGCGCGCACCGGCCGGACGCGGCCGGTGCCCTCAGTGCGGTGCGTCCCGGCCGAACCCTTCCCGCTCCGGCCGGACGATCACGACGTCAACCGGTCAGCGGGACTCGACCGGCACGAAGTCGCGTTCGACGACACCGGTGTAGATCTGCCGCGGACGGCCGATGCGGGAACCCGGCTCCTTGATCATCTCGTGCCACTGGGCGATCCAGCCGGGAAGCCGGCCGAGCGCGAACAGCACGGTGAACATCTCGCTCGGGAAGCCCATGGCCCGGTAGATCAGGCCGGTGTAGAAGTCGACGTTCGGGTAGAGCTTGCGCTCGACGAAGTACTCGTCGGCCAGTGCGTGCTCTTCCAGCTTCAGCGCGATGTCGAGCAGCTCGTCGGACTTGCCGAGCGCCGAGAGGACGTCGTGCGCCGCCGCCTTGATGATCTTCGCCCGGGGGTCGAAGTTCTTGTAGACGCGGTGCCCGAAGCCCATGAGCTTCACGCCGTCTTCCTTGTTCTTCACCTTGCGGATGAAGGTGTCGACGTCGCCGCCGCTCGCCTGGATGCCCTCCAGCATCTCCAGCACGCTCTGGTTGGCGCCGCCGTGCAGCGGGCCCCAGAGGGCGGAGATGCCGGCGGAGATCGAGGCGAACATGTTCGCCTGCGAGGAGCCGACCAGGCGCACGGTGGACGTCGAACAGTTCTGCTCGTGGTCCGCGTGCAGGATGAGCAGCTTGTCCAGCGCCGAGACGACGACCGGGTCCGGCTCGTACTCCTGCGCGGGGACCGAGAAGGTCATGCGCAGGAAGTTCTCGACGTACCCGAGGTCGTTGCGCGGGTAGACGAAGGGGTGGCCGATCGACTTCTTGTAGGCGTAGGCCGCGATCGTCGGCAGCTTGGCGAGCAGCCGGATCGTGGACAGGTGCCGCTGCTTCTCGTCGAACGGGTTGTGGCTGTCCTGGTAGAACGTGGACAGCGCGCTGACGACGGACGAGAGCATCGCCATCGGGTGCGCGTCCCGCGGGAAGCCGTCGAAGAACCGCTTGACGTCCTCGTGCAGCAGGGTGTGCTGGGTGATCTCGTTGCGGAAGACGGCGAGCTCGTCGACCGTCGGCAGCTCACCGTTGATCAGGAGGTACCCCACCTCCAGGAAGCTGGAGTGCTCGGCGAGCTGCTCGATGGGATAACCGCGGTACCGCAGGATGCCCTGCTCACCGTCGAGATAGGTGATCGCCGACTTGTAGGCGGCCGTGTTCCCGTAGCCGCTGTCCAGCGTGACCAGGCCCGTCTGGGCGCGGAGCTTCCCGATGTCGAAGCCCTCATCGCCGACGGTGCTGTCGATCACCGGATAGGTGTACTCGCCGTCGCCGTACCGAAGTACTACCGCGTTGTCGCGTTTCTCGCTCACGTCTTCCCTCACCGACGTAGTGCCTCATCTTCGAGGTGCCCTGACTGTCTCTACCATCCCCCATTTGGCGCAGGAGAGTGCACTGGGGGTCGAGCTTTGGGCTAGTTGGCGGCACTCAGTGCCGCCAGCCTGCCTATCCTGCCCCCTTCGCCCCGGTTCCGAAAGCCTCGTGTGACCTTTCCGACTCGTTTGATCGATCAAACCGCCCGATGGGTCTCGGAACGGTCGGTGGAGCCGGACCTGCCGGAGAGCCGGAAGTCCAGTGCGGTGCAACGGCGCCCCGCCGACACCGTGCGCACCGCCTGACCTAGGGCCTTGCGGGAACCCACGAGGACGACGAGCTTCTTGGCGCGCGTCACAGCCGTGTAGAGCAGATTGCGTTGCAGCATCATCCACGCCCCCGTGGTGACGGGGATCACTACGGCTGGATATTCGCTGCCCTGCGAGCGGTGGATGGTCACGGCGTAGGCGTGGGCCAGTTCGTCCAGTTCGTCGAAGTCGTACGGCACCTCTTCGTCCTCGTCCGTCAGTACCGTCAGACGCTGTTCGTCCAGGTCCAGGGCGGTGACCACGCCGACGGTGCCGTTGAAGACGCCGCTGGCGCCCTTCTCGTAGTTGTTACGGATCTGCGTGACCTTGTCACCGACTCTGAAGACCCGGCCGCCGAACCGCTTTTCCGGCAGGTCGGGGCGGCCCGGCGTGATCGACTGCTGGAGCAACGCGTTCAGGTTGCCCGCCCCGGCGGGGCCCCGGTGCATCGGTGCGAGCACCTGCACATCGCGCCGCGGGTCCAAACCGAATTTGGCGGGAATCCGTCGCGCGGCGACGTCGACGGTGAGCCGTCCGGCCTCTTCGGTGTCCTCCTCGACGAAGAGGAAGAAGTCCTTCAGGTCCTGGGTGAGGGGCGGCAGACCGGAGTTGATCCGGTGCGCATTGGTGACCACCCCGGACTCCTGGGCCTGACGGAAGATCCTGGTCAGCCGCACCGCGGGCACCGGGCCGCCGTCCGCCAACAGGTCCCGCAGCACCTCGCCGGCGCCGACGCTGGGCAGCTGGTCGACGTCCCCGACGAACAGCAGGTGCGCGCCCGGGGCCACCGCCTTGACGAGTTTGTTCGCCAACAGCAGATCCAGCATGGACGCCTCGTCCACCACCACCAGGTCGGCGTCCAGGGGCCGATCACGATCGTAGGAGGCGTCACCGCCGGGCCTGAGCTCCAGCAACCGGTGCACCGTCGACGCCTCGGCACCCGTCAGCTCCGCGAGGCGCTTGGCGGCGCGGCCCGTGGGCGCGGCCAGCACGACCTTGGCCCGCTTGGCACGGGCCAACTCCACGATGGAACGCACCGTGAAGGACTTGCCGCAGCCGGGCCCCCCGGTGAGGACGGCCACCTTGCGGGTCAGCGCCAGCCGGACGGCTTCCTCCTGCTCCGGGGCGAGTTCGACTCCCGTGCGGTCCGCGAGCCAGGCCAGCGCCTTGTCCCAGACGACGTCGCGGAACACGGGCATCCGGTCCTCTTCGGTGTTCAACAGCCTCAGGAGCTGTCCGGACAGGGACAGTTCGGCTCGGTGGAACGGCACCAGGTAGACGGCGGTCACCTCGTCGCCCTCGGGTCCCGGCACCCGCTCGCGGACCACGCCCTCCTCGTCGGCGGCGAGCTGCCCCAGACAGTCGATGACGAGCCCGGTGTCGACCCCGAGCAGCTTCACCGCATCGGAGATGAGGCGTTCCTCGGGGAGGAAGCAGTGGCCCTGGTCGGTCGACTGGGACAGCGCGTACTGGAGTCCCGCCTTGACCCGTTCGGGGCTGTCGTGCGGGATGCCGACCGACTGGGCGATGCGGTCCGCGGTGAGGAACCCGATCCCCCACACGTCGGCGGCCAACCGGTAGGGCTCCTCCTTGACGACGGCGATCGACCCGTCGCCGTACTTCTTGTAGATGCGCACCGCGATGGACGTGGACACCTCGACGCTCTGGAGGAACAGCATCACCTCCTTGATCGCCTTCTGTTCCTCCCAGGCCGCTGCGATCTTCTTGGTGCGCTTGGGGCCGAGACCGGGGACCTCGATCAGCCGCTTCGGCTCCTCCTCGATGATCGTCAGGGTGTCGACGCCGAAGTGCTGGGTGATGCGGTCGGCGAACACCGGGCCGATGCCCTTGACCAGACCGGAGCCCAGATAACGCCGGATGCCCTGGACGGTGGCGGGCAGGACGGTGCTGTAGTCGTCGACGTGGAACTGCTTGCCGTACTGCGGATGGGAGCCCCACCGCCCGCGCATCAGCAGGGACTCCCCCACCTGCGCCCCGAGCAGCGCGCCCACCACCGTGAGCAGGTCGCCGGCGCCGCGGCCGGTGTCCACCCGCGCGACGGTGTAGCCGGTCTCCTCGTTGGCATACGTGATCCGTTCGAGGACCCCCTCGACCTCTCCAGGATGCGCCATGCCCCGACGCTACACGTGCGCTCTGACAGGCTGGTCAGGGCCGGTGGGCGGAGGCTTTCCCCCTCCCCCGGCGGCGCGGTACCCGCGGAGCCGTGCTCGGCTCCGACCTCGCCGCCCGGCTCGGTGCGCGCACCGCCCTCCTCGCACGGGTGGGCGACGATCCGCACGGGCGACTGCTGTTGGACGGGCAGCGTGCGGCGGGCGTGGACACCTCGGGCGTGCTGGTCGGCGGGGCGCCCACCGGGGTGGCCCTGATCACCGTCGACCCGTCCGGGGACAACAGCATCGTGGTGTCGGCGGGCGCCAACGCCCGGCTGACTCCCGCCGACGTCCGCTCCGCGCGCACCCTGTTGACGTCCGCGCCGGTGGTGTCGGCGCAGCTGGAGATCCCCCTCGACACGGTCGCCGAGGTGGTCCAGCTGCTCGGCCCGGGAAACCGGTGCGTTGGTGGCTGACGGTCGCACGACGGTACGGGTGCCCGCGGTACCGGTGACACCCGTGGACACCACGGGCGCGGGGGACGCGTTCACGGCCGCGTTGGGGTGGCGGCTGGGCGTCGGCGAGACCCTGGCGGAGGCCGCTGCGTACGGGGCCCGGGTGGGGGCCGTGGCGGTGACCCGGCCCGGCGCGCAGGCCGCCTTCCCGACCGCTGCCGAACTCGAACGGGCCGGGCTGCGGTGCTGAACGGAGGGGGAGCTGAACGGCGGGGGAGCCAGCGAGGGGGCCCTTACGGACCCCCTCGGGCCATCCCCGCTTCCCCCGTTATCCCCGTTGGAGCCCCCGGCCCGGCGGGGCCGTCCCCCTGCGGGGCTCGTGCTCAAGTAGACCCGGGGAGTACGGGAACGGTTGCGGCACCCGTCCATGATTCTTTCGGCCGCCGGGGGCGCGAAGGAGGCCGCCGGGGGCGCGCGTCGTTCGGTACGCACGGCCAGCCGGCCAGCGAGCGCCGCACGGCCGTGGCGGCGGCGGTGGCGGCGGCGGCGGCGGCGGTCAGGGGGCGGCGTGCGTGCGGTAGCGGTCCACCGTCTCGGCCAGGAGCTCCCGACCGTCCCGCGCCCACAGGACGTCGCTGAACAACTCGACCTCCACGGGGCCCGTGTACCCGGCCTCGTCCAGACGCGCGTGCCATCTCCGCAGGTCGATCACCCCGTCCCCGAGTTGGCCGCGCCCGTTGAGCACTCCCTCGGGCAACGGGGTGACCCAGTCAGCGAGTTGGAAGGCGTGCAGCCGCCCCGCCTCAGCGGCGCGCACAACCTGGGCGGGGGCGTGGTCATCCCACCACACGTGATACGTGTCGACGCACACGCCGACCTGGTCGGCGGGGAACGGCTCGGCCAGGTCGAGGGCCTGCTCCAGGGTGGAGACGACGCACCGGTCCGAAGCGAACATGGGATGCAACGGTTCGATCGCGAGCCGCACCCCGTGGTCGGCGGCGTAGGGGGCCAGGCTCCCCAGGGCGTCGGCGATCCGGCCCCGGGCGGTGCCCAGGTCGTGCTCGCCCGGCGGCAGTCCACCGCAGACCAGCACCAGTGTGTCGGTGCCCAGCCCGGCGGCCTCACGGACGGCGGCCCGGTTGTCGTCCAGGGCGGCTGCCTGTTCGGCGGGGTCGGTTGCGGTGAGGAAGCCGCCCCGGCACAGGGTGCTGACGGTCAGGCCCGCGTCGTGCACCAGTCGGGCGGCGGCCCCGACTCCGAACGCGCGCACCGGGTCCCGCCACAGGCCGACCGAGCTGACCCCGAACTCCACACATGCATCGACGAGTTCGGGCAGCGACAGCCCCTTGACGGTCATCTGGTTGATGCTCAATCGACCCGGGGTGCCCTCGGTGGCGGCGGAACCCGTGTGCGGCCGGGGCGAGCGGCTCTCGGGCCCGGTCACTGGTCCACCCCGTGGAGCGTCAGCAGGGTCCGCATCCGCTGCTCGGCGAGGTGCGGATCGGGGAAGAGGCCCAGCTCGTCCGCGAGTTCGTAGGTACGGGCCAGGTGCGGCAGGGAGCGCGCCGTCTGGAAGCCTCCGACCATGGTGAAGTGCGTCTGGTGCCCCGCCAGCCAGGCGAGGAACACCACACCGGTCTTGTAGTAGCGGGTCGGCGCCCCGAACAGGTGCCGGGCCAGGGGTACGGTCGGATCGAGGAACTGACGGAATCCGTCGGTGTCGCCCGCGTCCAGCCGGCGCAGCGCCCGGGCGGCGAGGGGCGCGAGGGGATCGAGGACCCCCAGAAGGGCGTCGCTGACGTGGAGTTCGTCGCCCGCGATCAGTTCCGGGTAGTGGAAGTCGTCGCCCGTGTAACAGCGCACCCCCGCCGGCAGTCGGCGACGCAGCTCGACCTCCCGGCCCGCGTCCAGCAGGGAGATCTTGATGCCGTCGACCTTCTCCGGGTGCGCCGCGATCACGTCGAGGAAGGTGTCCGTCGCCTGGTCGAGGTCGGAGGAGCCCCAGTAGCCTTCCAGTGCGGGGTCGAACATGGGGCCGAGCCAGTGCAGGACGACCGGACGGGCCGCCTGGCGCAGCAGGTCCCCGTAGACGGCACGGTAGTCATCGGGGCCGGTCGCGGTGGCGGCGAGCGCTCGGGAGGCCATGAGTACGGCGCCCGCGCCGGACTCCTCCACCACGGCGAGCTGCTCCTCGTAGGCCGCACGGACCTCGGCGAGCGAGGCCGGGCCGGAGAGTTGGTCGGTGCCCGCGCCGCACACCACCCGGCCGCCCTCCGCCCTGGCCTCGGCCGCGGAGCGCCGGATCAGTTCGGCCGCGCCCGGCCAGTCGAGGCCCATGCCCCGCTGGGCGGTGTCCATGGCCTCGGCGACCCCGAGGCCGTGCGCCCACAGATGGCGGCGGAAGGCGAGGGTGGCGTCCCAGTCGACGGCCGCCGAGCCGCCCCCGGACCCGTTCGCGAGCGGGGTGGTGAGGGGGTCGGCGAGCGGGTCGGCGACCACATGGGCCGCCGCGAACACCACCCGCGACGCGAACGGCTGGGCCGACGCGGGCTCCTCGGACGACGGGTGCGCGCCCGGGGCGCTCGGTGTGTGCGTACGCAGGGTCCCGTCGGTGTCGGGTAGGCGCAGGGTCACAGCGACAGCTCCGGGACCTCGATGCGGCGGCCCTCGGCGGTCGACCGCAAGCCCAGTTCGGCGAGTTGCACCCCGCGCGCACCGGCAAGGAGGTCCCACGCGTAGGGGGTGTCGAGGTAGACGTGGCGCAGGAACAGTTCCCACTGTGCCTTGAAGCCGTTGTCGAACTCCTCGTTGTCGGGCACTTCCTGCCAGTCGTCCCGGAACGCGTGGGTGACGGGCAGGTCCGGGTTCCACACGGGTTTCGGGGTCACCGCCCGGTGCTGCACCCGACAGCCGCGCAGACCGGCCACCGCCGAGCCCTCGGTGCCGTCCACCTGGAACTCCACGAGTTCGTCACGGTGGACACGGACCGTCCAGGAGGAGTTGATCTGTGCGACCACGCCCCCGTCGAGCTCGAAGATGCCGTACGCGGCGTCGTCGGCGGTCGCGGGGTACGGCTCGCCCTGCTCGTCCCAGCGCTGCGGGACATGGGTGGCGGTCAGCGCCTGGACGGAGCGCACCCGCCCGAACAGTTCATGCAGCACGTACTCCCAGTGCGGGAACATGTCGAGGATGATCCCCCCGCCGTCCTCGGCCCGGTAGTTCCACGAGGGGCGCTGAGCGGGCTGCTGGTCCCCCTCGAAGACCCAGTAGCCGAATTCGCCGCGCACCGACAGGATCCGGCCGAAGAAGCCGCCCTCCACGAGGCGGGCGAGCTTGCGCAGTCCGGGTAGAAAGAGCTTGTCCTGCACCACTCCGTGCTTGATGCCCGCCGCGCGGGCGAGCCGGGCGAGTTCGCGTGCCTCGTCGAGGCTGGGCGCGGTCGGCTTCTCGGTGTAGACGTGCTTGCCGGCGGCGATGGCGCGCTTCAGGGCGGGCACCCGCGCGGACGTCACCTGTGCGTCGAAGTAGATGTCGATGGAGTCGTCCGCGAGCACCGCGTCGAGGTCGGTCGAGGTGTGGTCCGGGTCGAGTCCGTGCTCCTCGGCCAGTGCTCTCAGCGCCGCGGCACGGCGGCCGACGAGCACCGGTTCGGGCCACAGGGTGCTGCCGTCGCCGAGGTCGAGCCCGCCCTGTTCGCGGATCGCCAGGATCGAGCGGACCAGGTGTTGCCGGTGCCCCATCCGGCCGGTCACGCCGTTCATCGCGATGCGTACGGTCCTGACTGCCATCGACTTCCTCCCTCGCCCGTCCGTCACGGGCTGCGTGCGATCGCTCACTGAAATGAACAGTAAGCGCTTTCTGTCCCCGTGTCACTAGTCACCGTGAGATTCCTGCCATCGAGTCCCGTTCGGGCCCGGCTCCGGTGGGGGGTTCCACCCGCCCGCGCCCACGGGTTCTCCGGCGGACCGACGGGCGGGCCCCGACCCGGCTAAGGTCCGGATTCGGATGTGCACCGATGGGGAGCGGCCCCCACCAGACCGGGGCCGACCGCGGACGGACCGGAGGACGACTGGATGACGGCGACACTGGCTGACGTGGCAGCCCGGGCGAAGGTCTCCCCCGCCACCGTCTCGCGGGTGCTGAACGGCAACTATCCCGTTGCGGCAACCACCCGGGAGCGGGTCCTGCGGGCCGTGGAGGAGCTCGACTACGTGCTCAACGGACCGGCCAGCGCGCTGGCCGCCGCCACCTCCGACCTCGTGGGCATCCTGGTCAACGACATCGCCGACCCGTTCTTCGGGATCATGGCCGGGGCGGTGCAGTCCGAAATCACCGGTCCGGGCGGCCGTGCGGGGGGCGAACGGCTCGCCGTGGTGTGCAACACCGGGGGGTCTCCCGAACGTGAACTCACCTATCTGACGCTGCTCCAACGACAGCGCGCCGCCGCCGTGGTGCTCACCGGCGGCACCGTCGACAGCCCGGAGCACACCGAGGCGATGAGCGCCAAGCTGCGGCGGCTCGCGGAGGCGGGCACCCGCGTGGTGCTGTGCGGGCGCCCCCCGGTCCCGGGGACCGACGCGGTGGCCCTGACCTTCGACAACGTGCGGGGCGGACGGATGCTGACGGAGCACCTGCTGGCGCTCGGGCACCGCCGGATCGGGTACGTCGCCGGGCCCGCCGGTCGGACGACCACGCGGGAGCGGCTGGCGGGACACCGGGCGGGGCTCGCCGGAATCGCTCCGGGGGGCGTGCACCACGGGGAAGCCGGTGCGCCCGAGGGCGCTGTTGCCCAGGGGGGCGCTGTTGCCCAGGGGGGTGCAGTTACTCACGGGGGTGTCGTTGCGCACGGGAGCGGAGGCGCGTACGCGGGCACCGCCGAGTACGAGGGCGCGGCGAACGGGAGCGGGCTGGCTTCGGGCGCGGTGCACGTGCTGGGCATCGCGCACTCGGCGCACCCGGTGGGCGCCGTGGACGTTCCGGGCGTGACGGGTGTGACGGGTGGCGCCCCGGGCGGGGCGGGGGACGGGGTCGCGGAACGCTCGACAGGCGTGCCGGAGGCGGATGCGCTGGTGGTGCACGGGGCGTACGACCGGCAGAGCGGATACGACGGGGCGGTGGAACTGCTGCGTCGGGACCCCGGGCTGACCGCGCTCGTGGCGGCCAACGACACCGTGGCGCTGGGCGCCTGTGCCGCACTGCGCGACCACGGCCTGCGGATTCCCCAGGACGTGTCGGTGGCGGGCTTCGACGACCTGCCGTTCAGTGTGGACGCCGTGCCCGCCCTGACCACCGTACGGCTTCCGCTGTCCGAGGCCGGGGCCCGGGCGGGGCGGATCGCCATGGGGCGGGAGGCTCCGCCGCCGGGCGGGATCGCCAAGGTGCGGGGAGAGCTGATGGTGCGCGGTTCGACCGCGGCACCTCGTCAGGGACCTATGAATCGGGCGTGACGGGTGAAGTGGGTGTGACGGGTGGAGTGGGTGTGACGGGTGGGGCAGGTGTGACGCTCAACGGGGGTGGACCTCACCCTTGTGAGTGAGCCTGCACTCGGTCCTCCGCCAGTTATCCACAGGGCGTTGTCCACAGGGGTTGCCCACCCGGCTGACCTCCGCCAACTTGGAGGCAGTCGCAAGGATTCGGAGTCGAACATGCCGAGCACTTCACCCCAGCCGTCCCTCCCGTCGCACACCCAGTCGCACGCCCAGTCGCCCCGCCCGTCGCACATCCCGCCCCGGACTCCACACGGCCCCGCCCGAGCGGTTCGGACGACGGCCCCCACCCGGTTCGCCCCCGCGCACACGAAGCCGGATCTCCCGGGTCCCGCGCCGGGATGCAGTGCACGGGCAACGGCGGGCCCGGAGCCGCCCGTACGGTGAACATGCTCGCCCCGCACGGGTGCCCCGCGAGGGCGGACCCTTCCCGAGGGAGCGGCCGATCACCCCGCGAGTAGGGTCGTGGCCATGAAGCTGGCCTTCTCCACGCTCGGCGTGTCAGGACTCGCGATCCCCGAGGTCATCGGGCTCGCCACCACGCACGGCTACCACGGTGTCGAACTGCGCGCCCACACCGAGGAGTCCGTGCACCCGGGCCTGACCGCCGCCGAACGGTCCGGGGTCGCCTCCGCGTTCGCGGACTCCGGCGTGGAGGTCCTGGGCGTCGCCGGATACGCACAGGTGGCGGCTCCCGGAGGCGACGGGCCGGTGCTGGACGAGGTGCGGGAGTTGTTGGCGCTGGCGAGCGACCTCGGTGCGCCCTACGTGCGGGTGTTCCCCGGGGCGGGGTCCGGTCTGGGGCCCGCCGAGGCGGCGGAGTCCGAGAGCACGGCGGCCCGACGGCTCGCCGTGGCCGCCGAGTGGGCCGCGGACCTCGGGGTGCGCGTCCTCCTGGAGACCCACGACTCACACCGGTCGGGTACGGCGAGCGCACGCATCGTCGCGCGGGTCGATCACCCCGGGGTGGGCGTGCTGTGGGACGTGCTGCACACCTGGCTCGCCGGGGAGGAGCCTGCGGTGACCCACGCGGCGCTGCGGCCACACCTCGGTTACGTCCAGGTCAAGGACGTGGCGTCCGCCGAGGACACCACCCCGTTGGGGCTGGGTGCGGGGGTCCTGCCCCTGGGCGCGTGTCTGGAGGCCCTCAGCCGGGACGGCTGGGACGGGTGGCTGTGCTGGGAGTACGAGAAGAGGTGGTACGAGGGGGCTGCTCCGCTCCCGGGTCTGCTGGGGCCGGGCCGGGAGCACTTGGCACGACTGCTCGACGGAACGGAGCACGGCGACTCCGCGGGTCTCCGCCCGACGAGGTTGCGTCCGGCGTAGCTCCGGCCGGTGCGGTACCGGGGGGGACTACCGGCATGGGGGTGCGATGGGCACGGGGGCAGCGGTGAGGGCAGTGGTGTCGTCGGGGTCCGGCGGCAGGTGACCGGCAGCCACCCGGCCGGGGCCCGCGGGCGGACGGCTCGGCGCGAGTGAGGTCAGGGCGACCCCGGCGACCAGGAGGCCGGCGGCGCACCAGCGCAGCGGGCTGATGGATTCGTCCAGGAAGAGGGCGGCGGAGGACATCCCGAAAACGGGGACGAGGAGGGTGAAGGGCGCGACGGTGGACGCGGGGTACCGACGCAACAGCCAACCCCAGGCGCCGAAGCCCAGGTTGGTGCTGATCCAGGCGACGAAGACGATGGTCCCCACCCCGGCCCAGTCCAGCGAACGCATGGCTTCGAAGCCCACCGACGGGCCTTCGAAGAGGAGGGAGAGCAGGTACAGGGGAAGCACCGGGACGAGGCTGACCCACACGATGAAGTTGAACGCGTCCGGGGGCGCGGCCTTCCGGGTGAGGACGTTGGAGACGCCCCAGCCCGCGGCGGCGGCCACCACCAGGGTGAAGCCCAGCAGCGGCCCCGAGGTGCCTTCGTCCACGGCCGCGACGGCGACACCCACCAGGGCCACGGCCATGCCTAGGGTCCGGATCGGTCCGGGGCGCTCGCGCAGCACGACGGCGGCGAAGACAGCCGTGAAGACCGCTTGCACCTGGAGGACCAAGGAGGTCAGCCCGGCGGGCATGCCCTGGTGCATGCCGACGAACACCAGCCCGAACTTCATGACGCCCAGGGCCATGCCGACCGCGATGATCCACTTCCAGGCGACCTTGGGCCTTCCCACCAGGAAGATCGCGGGCACCGCGGCGACGAAGAAGCGGAGCGCGGCGAAGAGGAGCGGAGGGAACTGGGAGAGCCCGAAGTCGATGACGACGAAGTTGACGCCCCAGAGCGCGGTGACGGAGACGGCGAGGCCGATGTGCGCGAGTCGCATGCATCGAGCATCAACGGCAGCGACTGTTTAGCACCAGCGATGATTGCTGCATGCTTGGATTAAGCATCGCTAAATCCAAGACGGCGGCGGAGCCCCGTGGACAGTGCGGATACCCCCGACTCAGCGGTCGAGAACCCGTGGTCAAAGCGCCGGCGTCACGGAGTCGGCGTCAGGGAGTCAGGAGTCCAGGTGCTGGATCTACAGAGGCTGAAGGCCCTGCACGCGGTGTCCGTGCACGGAACGGTCGGAGCAGCGGCGATGTCGCTCGGTTACACGGCGTCGGCGGTGTCGCAGCAGATAGCCAAGCTGGAACGGGAGACCCGCACGGTTCTCCTGGAACGGTACGGCAGGGGGGTGCGGCTGACCGAGGACGCACACCGCCTGGTGGAGGCCGCGCACGAACTGATGACGATCGTGGAGCGCGCCGAAACGGACCTGGAGGAGCGCAAGGGCACGCCGACGGGACAGCTCGCTATCGCAGCGTTCGCCTCGGCCGCCCGCGGACTGATGCCGGGGGTGCTGGCAGAGCTCGCGGCGCGTCATCCGACCTTGGACGTGCGCATGTCCGAGGTGGACCCCCACGAGTCGGTGGACCTGGTGGCGAAGGGTGTGCTGGACATGGCGGTGGCCCACGACTGGGACATCGCACCGCTGCCCGCACCACCGGGGGTGGAACAGGCCCGGATCGGGGACGACCTGTGCGATCTGCTGGTGCCGCGGGGGCACCGGTTCGCACGGCGGAAGAAGGTGCGACGGGAGGAGTTCGACGGGGAGCGTTGGGTGTGCCAGCCACCGGGGCGGGTGTGCCACAACTGGCTGATGGGCACGTTGCGGACCGCGGGGATCGAACCTGACGTGGCCCACTACGCGGATGAGAACCCCACGCTGGTGGCCTTGGTGGAAGCGGGACTGGGCATCGCGCTGATCCCCAGGCTCGGACGGGGCCCGCTGCCGGACGGCGTGGTGGCCGTGCGGCTGGACCCCGTGCCCGTGCGCCACCTCTACGCGATCTGGCGTACCGGAGCAGCACGGCGGCCGGCCATTGCCGAAATGGTCCGGACCCTGCACGAGCACTGGCCCCGGGCCGCGGAGGGCACCCCGCCGATCGTGCGGTGAGACGCGCGTGGCGAGGCGGGCGTGCGGGTGCTTGGTGAGCCCGCCCGGGCGGCAGGGCGCGGACGCGGTGCCGGGGGGGCGGGGAGGGGAGGGAGGGGGGAGGGGGGAGGGGGGAGGGGGGAGGCCCCCCCGAGTGGCTGGGCAAGGTGAATGGGGCTGGTGCAGGTGTCTGGAACGATGGGTCCGTGCATGTGGATGATCAGGTCGGCCCAGGTGTGTCCGCGGACCTCGCGGCGTTTCTGCGGAACGCTGATGACGACCGTCCGGTGAAGATCGTGCCTTCCGTCTGCGGCGAGTGCGGCGGGCGCGTGTTCGTCGTGCTCGTTGACGATGTCGAAGGCGGAGCCGAGCGGGTGTGCACCGGGTGCGGCGAGCGCGCGTTCATCGCGGACAGTGCGGAGTTCTGGGGGGAAGCGGACCCCGGCGAGGCCGGCTGCCCGTGTGGGGGTGGGGAGTTCGAGACGGCAGTCGCGTTCTCGCTCGCCGCCGACGGGTCGGTCCGCTGGGTGACGGTCGGGCTGCGGTGCCAGCAGGACGGCCGCTGCGGGATCTATGTCGACTGGAAGATCGACTACGGCCCCACGGATCACCTCCTGACCCTGGTCTAGCAGCGTCGAAGGTCTCATCGGCCAGCTGCTCCGACCAGCCTCACCGTTCTGGGCCGGCACCGCCCCGAACCAGCTGACGGAGGGGACGCCCCACGCGTCCGTGGGGGACACTCCCGGGGCCGACACGTCACGCCTCCCCCGGGGAAGCCCGATCGCGGGCTACCGTCTGACCATCCGATATCCGCAGTTTCGGACGATTCCTTCAACAGTCAGAGGTGGTGGAGGGGTTGACCGGTCGTTCCTCTCGACGGCCCGGGCCCGCACCCCGAGCCCCCTCGGAAGGAGCCCGCGTGCCCAACCCGCCCTGCGCCCCCGATTCCCCTCCAACCCCTCCAACCAGTCAAGCCGCTCAAGCCGCTCAAGCCGCTCAAGCCGCTGCGATCCAAGCACCCGGCACCGCCCCCGCGTCCTCCTCCCCCACCCGACGGACGGTTCTCGCGGTCACCGCCGCCGCCCCCGTAGCGCTCACCGCGCTCACCGCGGGCACCGCCGCCGCCCCGACACCCGCGCACGCGACGGCCCGCGCCACCGGCAACACCGTAAACACCGGCTCACCCACCGATTCCAGTGACTCCGTCGACTCCGCCGACTCCACTGATTCCGCCGCAGGCCCACGGGAACGGCGGCTTCGGCGGTTGCTCTCCCGGATGACCCTGGAAGCGAAGGTCGGGCAGCTCTTCGTCATGCGGGTGTACGGGCACTCGGCGACCGCGCCCGATCCCTCGGACATCGAAGCGAACCTGCGCGAGATCGGGGTGCGAACGGCCGCCGAGTTGGTGGCGGAGTACCACGTCGGAGGGATCATCTACTTCTCCTGGGCCGGGAACACCCGCGGCCCCGCGCAGATCGCCGCACTGTCGAACGGCATCCAGCGCGCCGCCCTCGCGCAGGACGTCCCGGTGCCGGTGCTGATCTCGACCGACCAGGAGCACGGGATCGTGTGCCGGGTCGGAAGTCCGGCGACGCTGTTCCCCGGTGCGATGGCTGTCGGGGCGGGCGGATCTGTGGCCGACGCCCGCGAGCTGGGCCGCATCGCGGGGGTCGAACTGGCCGCGTTGGGCATCCGACAGAACTACTCCCCCGTGGCCGACGTCAACGTCGACCCGGCGAACCCGGTGATCGGCGTACGGTCCTTCGGCAGTGATCCCGAGGCGGTGGCCGAACTGGTGGCAGCCGAGGTGCGCGGGTACCAGCGCGCGGGGGTCGCCGCCACCGTCAAGCACTTCCCGGGGCACGGGGACACCCGGGTGGACAGCCACACCGGCCTGCCGGTGATCGGGCACTCGCGGGCGGAGTGGGAACGGCTCGACGCGCCACCGTTCCGAGCCGCGGTGCGCGCGGGCGTCGACGCGGTGATGACGGCGCACCTCCAGTTCCCGGCGCTGGACCCGTCCGGTGACCCGGCGACCCTGTCGCACCCCATCATGACGGGCATCCTCCGTGACGAACTGGGCTATGACGGGGTGGTCGTCACGGACTCGCTGGCGATGGAGGGCGTGCGGCAGAAGTACGGGGACGACCGGGTTCCGGTACTGGCGCTGCGGGCCGGAGTGGACCAGTTGCTGAACCCGCCGGACCTCAAGGCCGCATTCGACGGCGTCCTCGCGGCGGTGCGCGACGGCGAGATCACCGAGGAACGGTTGGACCGGTCGGTCCTGCGGGTGCTGCGGCTCAAGGAGCGGCGCGGGCTGTTCCGCTCCCCGTACGTGCCGGAAGGCGCGGTGGGCGCCGTGGTGGGGCACCGGGCGCACCGGGCCGCCGCCGACCGGATCGCCGTTCGCGGTACGACTCTGCTGACCGACGCGGAACGCCTGCTTCCGTTGTCCCGGCGGACCCACCGTGACCTGTTGGTGGTCGGCGCCGACCCGGTGTCGCCCTCCGGTACGACGGGCCCGCCCACTGCGGTGCTGGCGGCGGCGCTCACGGAGTCGGGGTTCGCGGTGACGGCCCTGTCGACGGGTACGGCGCCCTCGCGGGAGCGGATCGACGCCGCGGTGGTGGCGGCCCGCGGCAAGGACGCGGTCGTGGTCACCACGTACAACGCGGCGGCCCACAGCGGTCAGCGGACGTTGGTCGCGGAGTTGGCGGCGGCGGGCGTCCCGGTGGTGGCGGTGGCGTTGCGCGACCCGTACGACGTGGCGTGGCTGCCCGGCGCGGACGCGGTGCTGGCGGTCTATTCGTGGGGCGACACCGAACTGCGGGCCGTCGCGAAGGTTTTGGCGGGTCGGGCGCGACCCGGGGGGCGGCTGCCGGTGCCGGTCCCGTACCCGGGTGACCCGGGTCGGGTGTGGTTCCCGCTGGGTCACGGGCTTTCGTACCGTTGAGGCAGGACGTTCCGCCCGTGGGTGCGCGAACCCACGGGCGGGACGGACGCCTACCCGCAACCGCTACGGCGGTGGTGCTACGGCCGGAGCGTGGGCTGCTGGAGCGTGGTGCCCTCGCGGTCGAGCCGGCGGTCGTACGGGGCGAGCGGGGCGACCTCGCGGTCCGGGGCGTTCGCCGCGGCGGCGGCCTCCGGGGCGAGTCCGGCCCAACTCAGGATGCGCTCGGTCGCCTTGGCCCGCTCGTCTTCGACGAGTCCGGCGACATTGGCCCCGTGGTTGGCGCCGGGGGCGGTGAAGACGTACGAGTCCCGGGAGTCCTTGCCGAGGCGGAAGGGTTCGGCGCCCCAGGGGTCGTTCTCACCGTAGACGTAGAGCATGCGGGTGGCGTTGTCGCGCACCCAGCGGTCGACGTCCCGCATCGCGTGCTTCTCGAAGGACATCGGGATCGATCGGGGCACCAGGGCCCGGGGCGGCTGGTAGCCGTACCGGGACAGGTCGCCGAGCCACGGCTGACGGACGTCGGGGCTGCCGAGTTGGGTGCCCGCCTGGTAGTAGTACGGCGTGTACGGCTCCAGGCCCTGGTCGGTGTAGGAGTACCAGCCGATGATCCTGTCGACGAAGGCGAAGAGTTCCTCGTCGGTGGCCCGGTCGGCGTCCGGGAGGGTCAGGCAGTCCGCCTCGTCCTGGTACTGCCAGAAGCCCCACACCAGGTCGAGGACGACGCCCTCGAACGCCTTGTCGAGGCTGCCGATGGTGGCGAACGTGTTGCCGCCGCCCTCGGCGAGTTCGGCGTACATCTTCGAGAGGGGGGCGCGGCGGACCAGCGCCTTGCGTTGGAGGGCGGCGAGCGCGTCGCGGCACTCCTCGGTGCCGACGTTCGCGAGGAACCGGTCGTACCGTGCGTCCTCGCGGTTGTCGACGTCGTTGGGTGCGACGTAGGCGACGATGCCGTCCATGTCCCGCGGGTAGAACCGCTCGTAGTACGTGGCGGTCATGCCGCCCTTGGAGCCGCCGGTGGCGATCCACTTCTTCGAGTAGATGCCCTTGAGGGCCTTGAAGATGCGGTGTTGGTCGCTGGCGGCCTGCCAGATGGTCAGCTTGGACCAGTCGGCGGGTGCGGGGCGGGACGGCGAGAAGTAGCGGTACTCCATGGAGACCTGGTTGCCGTCGACGATCCGGGTCGGTTCGCTGCGTCCCGGGTTGGTGGACACGTGGTAGCCGCTGGTCGAGAAGACCGTGGGGCGGTCCGTGTCCTTGTGCAACACGGTCACGCGCTGCTGGAACGTGCCCCGCGCGGGGCGCCGGTGGTCGACCGGCTGGGTGTACGCGAGGACGAAGTACCGGTAGCCGACCAGTTGTCGTTCCTCGACGATCTTCAAGCCTGCAATGGCGAGCAGCCGGTCCTTGATGTCGGCCGGCTCGGTCCTGGTCGCGGCGGTGGCCGCGCCTGCCGTGCTCACGGTGCCTATGAGCACCACGAGCGACAGCAGCCATCTGAGCGCTTTGGTCATGCGTTCTCCCCTGGGTCTGCTGATGCCTGCGCGAACCTAGCGGAGCGACACCGGCTGCACTAGTACCCCTTGGTGACGGGTGACCACTTCCGTTGCGTGGGGGGAGGGGCAGCGACGGGCGTTGCGGGGCGAATCGGGCGGCGGGTCGCCCTTCGAGCGTCCGTACGGATCACCCGGTCGGCGGGCCCGTTCCGGGCGTGGCGCGCGGCGGGTCAGCAGAGCATCCATCCGCTGCGGCGGTGCTGCCCGCTGATGGAACCGGCCACCCGGACGCAGCGTTGACCCGCGTAGACGGTCACGGGGATGCTGCGTTTGCGGAACCAGCCCCGTTTGACGACCTCTCGGCTGCCGCGGGCCTGGACGCCGACGGTCATGTGGCGCAGGTCGCCTCTGCGGTGGGCGGTGGTGACGGCGCACACCCAGCGGGAGTTCTTGTAGACGACGACCTCGCCGGGGCCCAGTTGCAGGGTGCGCACGACGCGGCCGGCGCAGGACGGGGCGGCCTCGGCTGAGGTGACGGCCGGTCCGGCGAGGACGAGCAGGGAGGCGAGGGTGAGCGCCGTGGTGAACAGCGCTCCCGTCCGGGCAAGTCGCGCGCGAAGGTCGCCGTTCTCCACGTCACCTCTCCAAACGCACCGGCATCAGGGGTCAACGTCCTGACGTAGGGACGCTGGTGACGTCCGTGCGGTTGCAGGTGGCCGGAAGTGGTCGGAGCGGTCCCGGTCGGAGGTCGCCGGGGCTACCGGGGGGGGTGCCGCCCGGTACGGCGGCCCCCCGTTGCGTTGGCGCGTTCAGTCGGCGCCGATGCCGATGGTCGTGCCGGTGGGTCCGCTCCCGTCCCCGCGGTCGGGTCGGTCCTCGTCGGCGCCCACGAAGGTGCGCCACAGTCGGGCGTACCGGCCGTCGAGGGCGAGGAGTTCGGCGTGGGTGCCGTCTTCGGCGACGCGTCCGCGGTCCATGACGACGACCCGGTCGGCGCGGGCGGCGGTGGTGAGCCGGTGGGCCACGACCAGGGTGGTGCGGCGTCCGGCGAGCCGGTCGGTGGCCTGGTTGACCTGGGCCTCGGTGGCGAGGTCGAGGGCGGCGGTGGCCTCGTCGAGCAACAGGATGTCGGGGTCGACGAGTTCGGCGCGGGCGAGGGCGATCAGCTGCCGTTGCCCGGCGGAGAGGTTGCGTCCGCGTTCGGCGACCTCGTGGAGGTAGCCGCCGTCCAGGGTGGCGATCATGTCGTGTGCGCCGACCGCCCGGGCGGCGGCCTCCACCTCCGCGTCCGCGGCGTCGGGCCGTCCGTAGGCGATGGCGTCGCGCACGGTCCCGGGGAAGAGGTACGCCTCCTGCGGGACGACGCCGAGGCGGTGGCGGTACGAGGTGAGGTCGAGGGAGCGCAGGTCGGTGCCGTCGACGGTGACGCGGCCGGCGGTGGGGTCGTAGAACCGGGCGACCAGTTTGACCAGGGTGGACTTGCCGGCGCCGGTCTCCCCGACGAACGCGACGGTCTGCCCGGCCGGGATGCGCAGGGCCACGTCGCTCAGCGCGATCGGGGAGGAAGCGGTGGGGACGACGCCCGGCGGCGACGTGACGGCGCCCTTCGTGCCCTCCGCGCTGTCGGGGCGCTCGGCACTGTCAGGGCCCTCGGCGTTCCCGATGCCCTCGGGGTCCTCGGTGCGGTAGGCGAAGCCCACGTCCTCGAAGGCGATCTCCCCGCGCAGGGAGCTCACTTCGAGCGGTTCGGCGGCGCGGCGGGTCGAGGTCGGTTCGCGCAGGAGCTCCTGGACGCGGCCGAGCGACACCGTCGCCTGCTGGTACCCGTCGAAGACCTGTGAGAGCTGTTGGACGGGTGCGAAGAACAGTTCGATGTACAGCAGGTAGGCGACGAGCGCACCGGTGGTGAGGGTCGCCGCTTCCACCCGTCCGGCGCCGACGATCAGCACGGCGACGGCCGCGCCCGACGACAGGAACTGCACGAACGGGAAGTACACCGAGATCAGCCACTGGCCGCGGACCCGGGCGGCCCGGTAGTCGGCGCTGCGTGCGGCGAACCGCTTCCGGCCGTCCTCCTCGCGTCGGAACGCCTGCACGATCCGCAGTCCGGCCACGCTCTCCTGGAGGTCGGAGTTGACGACCGACACGCGTTCCCGGGCGAGTTCGTAGGCCCGCACGCTCTGTTTGCGGAAGAAGTACGTGCCGACGACGAGCAGGGGGAGCGTCAGGAAGACGACCAGGGCGAGCTGCACGTCGAGCACGACGAGCGCGACCATGATCCCGAAGAAGGTGACGACGGAGACGAACGCGGTGACGAGTCCGGTCTGGAGGAACGTCGACAGCGCGTCGACGTCGGTCGTCATCCGGGTCATGATCCGCCCGGTCAGCTCGCGTTCGTAGTAGTCGAGGCCGAGGCGTTGGAGCTGGGCGAAGATCTTCAGTCGGAGTGCGTACAGCATGCGCTCGCCGGTGCGGCCGGTGAGTCGGATGCCGGCGTTCTGCGCGGCCCACTGGGCGAGCACGGCGAGCAGCCCGAGCAGGGAGGCGGCCCACACCGCGCCGAGGGCGGCTTCGGTGACCCCGGAGTCGATGCCGTGCCGGATGAGGACGGGCAGCAGCAGGCCCATCCCGGCGTCGACGGCGACCAGGGCGAGGGCGATGCCGAGCGGGGCCCAGAAGCCGCGCAGCAGTCGCCGCAGTCCGTAGGAGTCCTCGGGCAGTACGGCGCGGGCCTCGTCGACGGCGGGCCGGTCGGTGGCCGGTGGTAGCGCTTCGACCTGGGCGAGCAGTTCGGGGGTCGCCGGGGTGCCGTCGAAGTCGCCGTTGCCCTTGGGGGCGCGGTCGCCGGTCCACAGGTGGGGGGTGATGCCGTGCTCGGCGTCGTACTGGGCGTCGAGTTCGGCGCGGAGCGCGGCGGCGTCCGGGCCCTCCTCGGTGAGGACCCGGCCGGCCGGCACGTGGCCGGGCGAGACGGCGCCCAGTTCGTCGGGGTCGGTGAGGAGCCGCCGGTAGAGGGGGGAGCGGGCGGTGAGTTCTTCGTGGGTGCCGAGGTCGGCCAGTCGTCCCCGGTCGAGGACGGCGATCCGGTCGGCGAGGTTCAGGGTGGAGCGGCGGTGGGCGATGAGGAGGGTGGTGCGTCCGGCCATCACCTGGCGCAGTGCCTCGTGGATCTCGTGTTCGACGCGGGCGTCCACGGCGGAGGTGGCGTCGTCGAGGACGAGCAGGCGCGGGTCGGTGAGGAGGGCGCGGGCCAGGGCGAGGCGCTGGCGCTGGCCGCCGGAGAGGGTGAGCCCCTGTTCGCCGACCTCGGTGTCGTACCCGTCGGGGAGTTCGTCGATGAACCGGTCGGCGTGGGCGGCCCGGGCGGCGGCCCGGATCTCCTCGTCGGTGGCGTCGGGCCTGCCGTAGGCGAGGTTGGCGCGGATGGTGTCGGAGAAGAGGAAGCTGTCCTCGGGGACGAGGCCGATGGCGTGCCGCAGGGAGCCGAGGGTGAGGGTGCGGACGTCGTGGCCGCCGATGAGGACGGCGCCCCGGTCGACGTCGTAGAAGCGGGGCAGGAGCTGGGCGACGGTGGACTTGCCGGAGCCGGAGGCGCCGACCACGGCGAGGGTCTCCCCGGCGCGGATCTCGAAGCTGAGTCCGTCGAGCACGGGGCGTTCGCTGTCGTAGCCGAAGGTGACGCCGTCGAACTCGACGGTGGCGGGGGCGTCGGCGGGCAGGGCGCGGGGGCCGTCGGTGAGGGTGGGTTCGGTGTCGATGAGTTCGAGGACGCGTTCGGCGCCCGCGCGGGCCTGCTGGCCGACGGTGAGGACGACGGCGAGCATCCGGACCGGGCCGACGAGCTGGGCCAGGTAGGCCGAGAAGGCGACGAAGGTGCCGAGGGTGATCTGTCCCCGTACGGCCAGCCAGCCGCCGAGGGCGAGCATCGCGACCTGGCCGAGGGCGGGCACGGACTGGAGGGCGGGGGTGTAGCGGGCGTTCAGCCGGACCGTGCGCAGCCGTCCGGCGAAGAGTCGGCGGCTGACGTCGCGGACCTTGCCGGTCTCCTGGTCCTCCTGGCCGAATCCCTTGACGACCCGGACTCCGGACACCGCCCCGTCCACGACGGAGGCCACGGCGGCGGCCTGTGCCTGTGCGTACCAGGTGGCGGGGTGGAGTTTGGTGCGGCTGCGTTTGGCGATGAACCAGAGGGCGGGGCCGACGGCGACGGCGACCAGGGTGAGTGGCAGGGACAGCCACGCCATGATGGCGAGGGACATCAGGAACAGCAGGACGTTCCCGATGGTCATCGGCAGCATGAACAGCAGGCCCTGGATGAGCTGGAGGTCGCTGGTGGCGCGGCCGACGACCTGGCCGGTCGACAGTTCGTCCTGCCGGCGCCCGTCGAGTCGGGTGATCGTGTCGTACATGTCGGTACGGAGGTCGTGCTGGACGTCCAGGGCGAGGCGTCCGCCGTAGTAGCGGCGGACGTACGTGAAGACGTAGACGACGGCTGCGGCGGCCAGCAGGAGGCCGGCCCAGACGGCCATGGAGCGGGTGCGGTCGCCCACCACGTCGTCGATGATCACCTTGGTGATCAGGGGGACGAGGGCCATGACGGCCATGCCGCCGAGGGAGGAGACGAGGGCGAGGACGACGTCCTTGGGGTGGCGCCAGGCGTACGCGGTGAGGCGGCGCCCCCAGGAGGGCGCGGGGACGTTCGGAGCACTGGCCCCAGGGGCGTCCGCGGGGCCGTTCGTGTGAACGGGGCCTTGCGGGGACGGCCCTCCGTCGCGGCGCTCCCTGGGTCGGTCGCCGGGTTTGTCCCGCTCCCCCTTCTGCACTGACACCCGTTCCTCCCGATTCCGCCCGGTCCGCCGTCGTACCGGTCCACCGGAATGTGAACATCGGATGATCCGGATTTCATCCCCCCGCAACAATCGGGCGGAAGCGCGGCGGCGCACGCGGACACGGAGAGCGTGCGCGCGGGTGCGGGTGGTGAGGGTGCGCGCGGAGGGCGCGCGGGAACGGCGAAGGTCCCGCACCCCCCGGGTGCGGGACCGGTCAGCCAGTGCTCCGGGGTGTCACCCGATCGGAACCCCGGCAACACCCGCAGCGCCCGGCGCCTCCGGAACGGCGGGGATCGCCTCACTGGGCGTCGCGGTGGGCACGTAGCGCTGGGCCGCCGCCGTTCCCGGCGCGAGGTCCTTGTGGACGGCCTTCGCCACGGCCTGGATGGTGGCCACCCCGTAGTTCATGTTGCGGTTCCCATGGGTGAGGACGGTCATGTAGTAGTCCCGTCCGCCGCCCTGGAACGCCCCGATGCTGTGCACGCGCCACCCGTGCTGGGCCCGGGGCAGCCAGCCGTTCTTGACGTACTTCTTGGTGGACGAGGGGGCCCCGGCCGGGGTGCCCCAGCGCTGCGAGCTGATCACCTCGTTCATCAGTTTCTTGAGGTACGCGCGCGAGCCGTCGCTGAGCACCGAGTTCTTCGCGGTGATCAGGGACAGCAGCCGCTGCTCGTCCTTGATGTTGACCCGGGTGAGCCCCCAGTAGCCCCGCGCACCGGGCACCGTCTTCTTCATCCCGGCGGCCGTCAGGAACTTCTTGATCTTCGTGGTGCCGAGTTGCTGCCAGAAGGTGCTGGTGGCCGCGTTGTCGGACTTGGTGATCATCGCCCTGGCGAGCGATGCCTCACGGGTGGTGAGGAGCCGGTCCGTCTTCTTGTAGTCCCACAGCAGCGCGGCCAGCACGGTGACCTTCACGATGCTGGCGGAGTCGAACGATGTGCCTCCGCGCAGTTCGCACTTGGTCTTCGTCTTCCGGTCGTACAGCCCGACCGCGACCGTGCCCGACCGGTTCTTCAGCGCCGCCGTGATGTCCTTCTTCAGCTTGGCCGCGAGCCCCGGCTTGGCCGATGTGCACGTCACCGCCGGAGCGGCGGCGACGGCCGTGCCCGTACCGCTCACCCCTGCCCCCGCGACGACCGCCGCGACGACCGTGCCCGCGACGAAGCCGCGTACCCCCCGAACCCCCATGTCCAACCCCCATGTTCCACGCGTTGCCGCGCATCGCTCGTGCTTCTGGTCTTCCGCCGACTCGGCGGTCCGCGCGTGCGGTTGTTCCGCTCACCACGGATGAATCCGTGCAGGAAGGCGACCCCCCGCCCCTGCACGGGCCTACGTGTATGGGACAGCGAGACCGCGCCGACGGTTGCACGTCCGACGAAAATTCGTGCGACGACCGGCCGTGTGGCGGGCGGGCCGGGGGCCAGGAGCGGGGAGCAGGAACCACGGCCCACCGTGACGGAGCGGATGCCCCCGCGCACCCGGCGGGAGTACAACCCTCCCCCCGGTCAAGGTGTCCTTGTCAGTGCCATCTCCCCTCGTCACCCCATGAGTTCGCCGAGCGGCGCCTCTCCAACGTCAACGGGAGTCGACACCCCATGCGCAAGCCCATACGTCTCGCCCTCGCGACCGGCGCGGTCGTCGCGCTCACCGGCGGGCTGCTGACCCTTCCGGCCGCCACCGTGGCGGCGGCCCCCCGGCCGGCGCTCCCCGACGACTTCAACGGGGACGGCCACCGCGACTACGCCTCGGCCGCCACGACCAGCCCCGGCGGCGCGGTGCGCGTCGTCCACGGCACGGCACGGGGCCCCGGCACGACCGTGCGGTTCATCGACCAGAACAGCCCCGGCGTGCCCGGCGCCGACGAGGAGGGCGATCTCTTCGGCGGGGTGCGCAGCGCCGCCGACTTCAACCGTGACGGTTACGGTGACCTGGCCGTTTCCGCGATCGGCGAGGCCATCAACGGCCGGGACCGGCGGGGCGCCGTGATCATCCTGTGGGGCTCTCCCGAGGGCCTGTCCGGCGGCACCTCGGTACCGTCCGCCGGTCACCAGGCGTGGAACCAGTTCGGCAGCGACCTCGCCACCGGTGACTTCGACGGCGACGGGGACGTCGAGCTGGCGGCCGTCGAGTCCTCGAACGCGTTCGTCTTCCAGGGCGGGTACGCGCCCGGCGCCGTCGACGTGCGGCCCGTCCTGGTGGACCGGGGCCGCTTCTACGCGTCCCACCTCATCGCGGGCGAGGTCACCAAGGACCGTGCGACCGATCTGGTCGTCCTCGGTGCGATCCCCCGGAACAGCCGGCTGACCGGGCACGCCCGCTTCTACCGCGGCGGCGGCACGGAACTCGCCGAGGGGCGGACCATCCCCCTCGACGTCGTGCAGGACCACATGGGTGAGGGCGTCGTCGCCGACTTCGACCGGGACGGGTACGGCGACCTCGCGATCGGCACGCCCGAGGCCACCGGGGCGAAGGGTTACGTCACGGTGTGGCGCGGCGGGGCGAAGGAGGCGACCACCTACCGCCGGATCACCCAGGCCACCTCCGGGGTCGCCGGTTCCCCCGAGGCGGGCGACCGCTTCGGCGCGTCCGTCGCGGCGGGCGACGTCGACCGGGACGGTCACCCGGACCTCGTGATCGGGGTGCCCGGCGAGGACGTGGGCGGCAAGACGGACGCGGGCGCGGTGCACGTCCTGCGGGGCGGCTCGTCCGGGCCGTCCGGTCGGGGTGCCCAGTACGTCGACCGTGCGGCGGCCGGGGTGCCCGGCCCCCTCGCCCGGGGGGACGCGCTCGGCGAGGCGGTGCGGCTGGCCGACACCGATCGCGACGGCCACGCGGACCTGCACGTGACCGGTCGGGAGGGCTCGCTGCGGCTGCCGGGGACCCGGTCCGGCGTCGCCCGCCACGGCGTCACCGTGATCGACCGGGCCGCCGTCGAGGGCATCCTGCGGTAGCGCGGGGTCCGGCGGTCCGGGCCCGCCGCGGGGCTAGCCGTGCGTCGGGGCGAACATGCGCAGTCGCGCCGGCAGCACCACCACCGAAGGGCCGGGCCGCGCCAGGGACTCGGTCAGGGCGGCGCCCAGGGTGTCCGGGGTGGCGCGGGTCGCGGGCACGCCGAAGGACTCGGCGAGGGCGACGAAGTCCGGGCCGGGGAGGTCCATCGAGGGCTCCCCGGCGGGCTCGCCGAACGCGTCGGCCAGGTACGTGCGCAGGATGCCGTACCCGCCGTCGTCCACGATGAGCCAGGTGACGTTCAGGTCGTACTGGCGGGCGGTGGCCAGTTCGGCGATCGAGTACAGGGCTCCCCCGTCGCCGGAGACGGCGAGCACCGGGTGCCCGGGGTCGGCCACCGCGGCGCCCAGCGCGGCGGGGAAGGCGTAACCGAGGCCGCCCGCGCCCTGGGCCGAGTGCATCGTGTTGGGGCGCCGCGCGTCGAACGCGGCCCAGGCCCAGTAGCCGAGGATCGTCATGTCCCAGAAGGACGGCGCGGCATTCGGTAGCGCTGCCCGGATCGTCGCCAACAGCTCCTGTTCCAGGGTGAGTTCCTGCTCGGCGAGCCGGGCGCGGACGGCGGCGAGCACCTCGCGCACCCGCTCCGGTGCGCTGCCGGCGGGGCGGGCCCGGACGGTCTCCAGCAGGGCGCCGAGGGCGAGTCGGGCGTCCGCGTGGATGCCGAGCGCCGGATGGTTGGACTCCAGCTTGCCGGGGTCCGCCTCGATCTGGATCACCCGGCCGCGGGGGCGGAACGTGTGGTACTGGGAGGAGAGTTCACCGAGTCCCGAGCCGACGACGAGCAGCACGTCCGCATCCTGGAGGAACTCCGTGACGTGCTGGTCCTCCATCCAGGACTGGAGGGACAGTTCGTGGTTCCACGGGAAGGCGCCCTTGCCGCCGTACGTGGTGACGACGGGTGCGCCGAGCCGCTCGGCGAGCGCCTTCAGCTTGCCGGAGGCGTCGGAACGGATCACTCCGCCGCCCGCGATGATCGCCGGACGCTCGGCCCGGGACAGCAGGTCGGCGGCGACTGCGGTGAGTTCGGGGCGCGGGTACACCTCCTCCGGGGTCGCATCGAGTCCGGTGACCTCGGGGATCGACGTCGGGGCGAGGAGCACGTCCTGGGGGATCTCCACCCAGACGGGGCCGTGCGGTGCGGTCAGTGCGGACTCCCAGGCCGCCGCGATCGCGGACGGGATCTGGGACTGGGTGCGGGCGAGGTGCACGGACTTGACGACGTCCCGGAACGACGCCTGTTGGTCGGGGAGTTCGTGGAGGTAGCCGTGGCGTCCGCCGCCGAGGCCGGCGGCCGGGACCTGGCTGGCGATCGCGAGGACGGGTGCGGAGGCGGCGGCGGCCTCCTGGAGCGCGGCCAGTGAGGTGAGCGCGCCGGGTCCGGTGGACAGCAGCAGGGGTGCCGCTTCGCCGGTGAGCCTGCCGTACGCATCGGCCGCGAAGCCGGCGTTGTTCTCCACCCGCAGGCCCACGTACCGCAGGTCGCTGCGGCGCAGCGCGTCGAACAGGCCCAGTGCGTGTTGGCCGGGCAGGCCGAAGACGGTGGTGGCGCCGAGGCCGCTGAGGGTCTCCAGGACGAGGTCACCGCCGCGGCGGCCGGCGGGCGGGTCGAGGGCCGCCGCGGTCTGGGCGGGCGTCGGCAGCAGTTCCGGTCCGTGGTGGTCGTGCGTCACGTTCAGCCATTCCCGGGTGGTCGTGGATCGTCCCGCCGTCAGCGGCGGTGCGGTGCGGTCGTCGGTGGGTGACGGCGCGGCCGGCGGTGCGGAGCGTGCGGTGGCCGCGCCGCCGGCCGGGGGCTCAGCCCTCGGTGCGGGAGGCCGCGATCTGGCGGGCCATGATCGTGGTCAGTTCGTAGGCGGTGTGCGAGGCGGCGACCGCGGTGATCTCGGCGTGGTCGTACGCCGGGGCGACCTCGACGACGTCCGCCGAGACGAGGTTGCAGGAGGCGAGTCCGCGCAGGATCTCCAGCAGTTCGCGGGAGGTCATGCCGCCGGCCTCGGGGGTGCCGGTGCCGGGGGCGTGGGCGGGGTCGAGGCAGTCGATGTCGATGGAGATGTACAGGGGGCGGTCGCCGACGCGCTGGCGGAGCTGGTCGGCGACCTCGTCGGCGCCCCGTCGGTAGACGTCGGCGGAGGTGACGATGCCGAAGCCCAGCTTCTCGTCGTCGGTGAGGTCCTGCCGGCCGTAGAGCGGGCCGCGGATGCCGACGTGGGAGAGGGCGGAGGTGTCGAGGATGCCCTCCTCGACGGCGCGGCGGAACGGCGTGCCGTGCGTGTACTCGGCGCCGAAGTAGGTGTCCCAGGTGTCGAGGTGGGCGTCGAAGTGCAGCAGGGCCACCGGGCCGTGCTTCTTCGCGACGGAGCGCAGCAGCGGCAGGGCGATGGTGTGGTCGCCGCCGAGGGTCATCAGTCGGGCGCCGGTGCCGATGAGGTCGTCGGCGGCGGCCTCGATGGTGTCCACGGCCTCGTTGATGTCGAACGGGTTGGCCGCGATGTCGCCGGCGTCCGCGACCTGTGCCAGGGCGAAGGGGGAGGCGTCCTGCGCGGGGTTGTAGGGGCGCAGCAGTCGGGACGCCTCGCGGATCGCGTTGCCGCCGAAGCGGGCGCCGGGCCGGTAGGAGACGCCGGTGTCGAAGGGAACGCCGACCACGGCGACGTCGGCGGCGGCGACCTGGTCGATGCGGGGCAGTCGGGCGAAGGTGGCGGGGCCGGCGTAGCGGGGGATGCGGGAGGAGTCGACGGGGCCGACGGGGCCGGTGGCGGCGGGGCCGGTGGTGGGGGCGCCCTCGGCCGGGTTCTCGGTGCTGCTCATCGTCGGACTCCTCCTGGTGCGGTGCGGGGCGGTGGTCGCCGGGGCCGGGGGTGTCCCGGGCCGGAGGTCCGCCGGACGCTCGTGGCTGTGGTGGGCCGGCGGTCCGGGCACCGGGGTGGTGCCCGGGGTGGACCCGACCCCGTGTTCCAGTGTGGCGCACACCGGACACCGCCCGGGCCACGGGGACCCCGCCCGCCCCGGTGGGTGGGCGGGGTGCGGGTGAGCAGGGCCTAGGGTGGCCGCGACCCCGGCGGAGGAGAGGCGGAGACCACGGTGAGCAGCGGGAACGGTGGCGGGACGGGCGGCGGCAGGACGGTTTCCCCGCGGCGGGACGCGGTACGGAACCGGGACGCGCTGCTGGCGGCGGCCCGCGGGCTGTTCGCCGAGCGCGGGCTGGACGTGCCGTTCGACGACGTGGCGCGCCGGGCGGGGCTGGGCAGTGCGACGCTGTACCGGCACTTCCCGAACCGGGCGGCGCTGGTCGGGGCGGTGTACGGGGACCTGCTCGACGCGACCGCGCGGGCCGGGCGGCGGGCGCTCGACGAGTCGGACGCGTGGGCGGGGCTGGGCGCCTACGTGACCGCCGTGTACGCGGAGCTGGCCGCCGATCCCGGGGCCAATGACCTGATGACGACGGCGATCCCGGGGATCACGGCGCTCGACGCGTTGCACGAGGAGCACCGGCGCACCGTGGCCCGGCTGGTCGCGCGGGCCCAGGAGCAGGGGGCGATGCGGGGGGACGTGGCGGTGGAGGACCTGTTGCTGGCGCTGGCCGCGGTGGGGCGCACGGTTCCGGCGCTGGCGGCGTTGGACGGGGCGTGGCAGCGGCAGCTGGCGCTGCTGCTGGACGGGCTGCGGGCGCCGGCGCCCGTGCCGTTGCCCGGCCGGGCGCCCACCGGGGACGAGTTGGCGGACGTGTTGCACGCGTTGGGGCCGCGGCTGGGCCGCTGAGGTCCCGGCCCGACCTGGGCCGGCCGGCCGGGCGGGCGGACGGGCGGGCGGGCGGACGGGCGGACGGGCGGGCGGACGGCCGGGCGGGCGTGCGGGCGGACGGGCGTGCGGGCGGGCGTGCGGCGCACCGGCGTGGCCACTCGCCGGCCCCGCACGGGGCGCCTCGCCGGAAGGCTCGCGGAGCGGCTAGCATCAAGAAACGGGGACCACTCCCCACTTCCTGTGCTTCCCCGACCGTTCGAAGGGAACGCCCATGCCGTCAGCCACCGCCCCGACCTTGTACGACCTCGCCCCCGCGGGCACCGATCCCGATCGCGACCCCGCCGCCGTCCACGCCCATCTGCGCAGCCAGGGCCCCGTCCACCGGATTCACCTACCGGGCACGGGGGACGCCTGGCTGGTCGTGGGCCGGGCCGAGGCCCGTGCGGCGCTCACCGACCCGGCGTTGAGCAACGACATCCGGCACTCCGGGAGCTGGTCCGACGACGGCGGCCACGCCCTGGGTCGCAACATGCTCCAGACGGACCCGCCCGAGCACACCGCGTTACGGGCGGGCGTCGCCCGGCACTTCACCCCGGCCCGGGTCGCCGCGCTGCGACCGCGCGTCCAGGAGATCGCGGCGGAACTCGTCGCCGCCCTGCCCCGGTCGGGCGAGGTCGACCTCGTGGCCGCCTTCGCGATGCCGCTGCCGGTGACCGTCATCTGCGAACTGCTCGGGGTGCCCGCCGAGGACCGGGCGGCGGTGCGGGAGTGGTCCCGCGACCTCGTGACACCCGACTCGGCCGCCGCCGCGCGCAGTGCCGCCGCCGCGATGACGGGGTACTTCGACCGGATGCTCGTCCACAAGCGGGAGCACCCCGGGGACGACCTGTTCAGCGCCCTGGCCGCGCCGGACGCCGAGGCCCCGCTCACCCCCGAGGACCTGCTCGGCATGTGCTTCCTGCTGCTGGTCGCCGGCCACGAGACCACCGTGAACCTGATCTCCAGCGCCGTCCACGCCCTTCTGAGCCGCCCGGAGTTGCTGGCCTCGGTCCGGGCCGACCCGTCGCTGCTGGCGGGGGTCGTCGAGGAGACCCTGCGGTTCCACTCCCCCGTCAGCGCCGCCGCCTTCCGGTACGCGGCCGAGGACACCCGGATCGCCGACACGCCCGTCCCCCGCGGGGACGCCGTCCTGGTCTCGCTCGCCGCGGCGGGGCGGGACCCGGCGCACTGGCCGGAGCCCGAGGTGTTCGACCCCCGGCGGACCCGGTCGGGGCACCTGGGGTTCGGCCACGGGGTGCACCACTGCCTCGGCGCACCGCTCGCCCGCGCCGAAGCGGTCGTCGCGCTGGCAGAACTCCTGGCCGGCCGACCCGCACTGCGGCTGGCCGTCGCACCCGACGCACTGCGCTGGCGCTCCGCCACCCTGCTGCGGGGGCTGGCCGAGCTGCCCGTGCGGTTCGACTGACCCCGGCACACCGAACGACCCGCCACACCCTCACAACTCCGGCATACTTCGCCCCCATGAACGAAAAGGGCGAAGCCGCTTCGGGGAGCGGGGAGAGCGTCACCACGGTGCTGATCGCCGCGACGGCCAATCTGGGGATCGCCGTGGCCAAGGCGGTCGCGGGGGTCGTCAGCAGCTCCAGCGCGATGCTGTCGGAGGCCGCGCACTCGGTCGCCGACACCGTCACGGAACTGCTCCTGCTGACCGCGCTGAAACGCGGCGAGAAGCCCGCCGACGAGGCGCACCCGGTCGGCCACGGCGCGGAACGGTACCTGTGGGCGCTGCTCGCGGCCGTCGCCACGTTCGTCGGCGGCGCCGTGTTCGCCGTGTACGACGGGGTGCACACCCTCACCCACGGCGAGGAGCCGGGCGACCCCACGGTGTCGTACCTGGTCCTCGCGGTGGCCTTCGTCCTGGAGGGCTACTCGCTGCGGACCGGCCTACGACAGACCCGGCGGGAGGCCCGCGGTCACGGCGTCCCCTTCCGGACGTACCTGCGGCACACCCCGGACACCGCGGTGAAGGCCGTCGTCCTGGAGGACACGGCGGCCCTCGCCGGGCTGCTGCTCGCGGCGGGCGGGCTGCTCGGCGGCCAGCTCACCGGCTCCGGAACGTGGGACGGGATCGCCTCGCTGTGCATCGGGGCGCTGTTGCTGTGCGTGGCGTGGGTGCTGGGCCGCTCCAACGCCGAGCTGCTGATCGGACGACCGCTGCCGGCCTCCGTACGGCAGGAGGTCCGGGCACTGTTGCTCGCCGATCCGCACGTGGACGCCGTGCTGGAACTGACCACCCAACTACTGGGGCCGCGGGAGGCCCTGGTGGCGGCCAAGGTGGACTTCCGGGACGTGTCGACCGCGGCGCAGGTCGAGCAGGCGTGCGAGGCGGCCGAGCGACGGCTACGGGCCCGGTTCCCGGTGATCAGCCGGGTGTACCTGGACCCGACGCCCGGCCCGAGGAACCGGGCCGGTGAACGGCGGGGTCGGTCCGTTTCGGTCAGCCGGTCGACCGGCTCAACCGGCGGTGAGGCCCGCGGCGGCCAACAGGTACGCGGTCATCGGGTCGTAGTAGCGCGGGCTGGGGACGTGGTCGTCCAGCGGAACGGTGACCTGGAGGGTGCCCTCCGCCTCGGCGATGAACAGCGCCGGGTCGTTGCAGTCGGCGTACCCGAGGGTGTCGAACCCGCGCTGCGCGGCGCGCCCCGCCCACCCGTGGTCGGCGACGACCAGGTCCGGCGGGGTGAGGCCGGCCCGCTCCAGCCCGTCGAGCACGGCGTTCATCGGCTCGGGCGAGTGGGTGTGCCACAGCGTCGCCCCGCGCTCCAACATCGCCACGTCCGCGATCTGGTAGACGACGCCCTCGTCCACGTACAGCTCGTCCGGGACGACGACGATGTCGCAACCTGCCGTGCGCAGGGCGGTGGCGGTGGCCCGGTGGACGTCCAGCAGCCCGCCCGGGTGGCCCGTCGCGAAGAGCACCCGCTCGCGGCCCTCGGCGGCCTTCCGCAGCCGGGCGGCCATCCGCTCCAGTCCGTCGACGGTCAGCTGCGGGTCGATGGTGTCCTGGCCGTGGCGGTGCTGCGGGTCGTCGTTCACCCCGCACCGTTCGGCCATCACCGCGAGCACGTCCTGCTCGTCGGCCCAGCGGTCGCCCAGTTCCAGACCCAGCCAGTAGTGCCGGTCCCCGTTGGCGAGCTTGCGGTAGTGGTCGAGGTTGTTCTCACGCGACGTGGCCACGTCGCCCGCGATGCGCCTACGGACCAGGTGGTCGACGAGATCGGCTCGGCTGGGTGTCCCGGATATCGGCATGCCGCCCATTGTGCCGTCGCACCCCCGCCCGGCGGAGCCCGATCCACGACCCGGAACGCCCCCGGCCCGCCCGTAGCCCCCGCGGGCCGCCCCGGAACGTGCGACCCGATTTGAGACTTCCGACGGACCGGCCCCCGCTCTTCCCGGCCCCTCGTCACGCGAAGTCCCAAGAAGGAGTTGCATGAAACGATTGAAGGAGCGCATCGGACCTCCGTTCCCGCTGTCGAGGGCGACGGACGTTCCGCTGCCGCCCGGGGCCCCACGCACCAGACGACCAGCCCGCTCCCGACGAGAGGCACCGCTCGTGAAGTTCGTCCTCGAAGTGAACGTCCCCGACACCGAACCCGCCAGCACCGCGGTGCGCGAGTTGTCCCGGGTCCTGCGGTACTGGGGCGGCAACCTGCACCACTACGCCCTGGCACCCGGCACCGGCGAGACGGTGTACGACTCCGCGTACCGGGAGGTCGGCCAATGGACGATCACGGAGTCCACCGACTCCTGACCGCCCCGCCCGCTCACCCGGTGGGGGTGCGCGGAACCCTGATGACGCCCTCCTGGATGACGGTGATCGCCAACCGGCCGTCCTGGGTGTAGATGCGGGCCTGCCCGAGTCCCCGCCCGCCCGAGGCGGACGGGGACTCCTGGTCGTAGAGCAGCCACTCGTCGGCGCGGAACGGACGGTGGAACCACATGGCGTGGTCCAGCGAGGCGCCCACCACGTCCCCGACCGCCCAACCGCCCCGCCCGTGGGCGAGCAGCACCGAGTCGAGCAGGGTCATGTCGGAGACGTACGTGGCCAGGCAGACGTGCAGCAACGGATCGTCGGCGAGCTTGCCGTTGGCGCGGAACCACACCTGGGAGCGCGGCTCGCGGGCCTCGCCGAGGAACGCGAACGGCGGGGCGTCGACGTACCGCAGGTCGATGGCGCGCCGCGCCTCCGCCAGCCGGCCGGAGACCCCGGGCAGCAGCGCGTCCGCGTACCGTTCCAGCGTCTCGTCGGCGGTGGGCAGCGACTCCGGGTCGGGCGAGGCCGGCATGGGCGCCTGGTGGTCCAGTCCCTCCTCGTGCACCTGGAACGAGGCGGACAGGTGGAAGATCGGCTGCCCGTGCTGCACGGCCACGACCCGGCGGGTGGTGAAGGACCGCCCGTCCCGGATGCGGTCGACGGTGTAGACGATCGGTGCACCCGGATCGCCGGGGCGCAGGAAGTACGCGTGCAGGGAGTGCGCCGGGCGGTCGGCGGGGACGGTGCGCCCGGCCGCGACCAGCGACTGGGCGGCGACCTGGCCGCCGAAGACCCGCGGGACCACGGAGGGGTGGGAGCGCCCGCGGAAGATGTTCTCCTCGATCTGTTCGAGGTCGAGGAGATCGAGGAGCGACTGGAGTGCTGGGGCCATGTCGAGACCTTCTCAGAGGCCCATGTCCTTCGCGATGATCATTTTCATGACCTCGCTCGTGCCGCCGTAGATCCGGTTGACGCGGTTGTCCGCGTAGAGGCGGGCGATCGGGTACTCGTTCATGAAGCCGTAGCCGCCGTGCAGCTGGAGGCAGCGGTCGATGACCCGGTGGGCGACCTCGGTGCAGAACAGCTTGGCGGACGCGGCCTCCGCGGCGGTCAGCTCACCGGCGTCGATCGCCTCCACGGCCCGGTCGACGACGGCTTCGGCCGCGTCCACCTCGGCCTTGCAGGCGGCGAGTTCGAACTTGGTGTTCTGGAAGGCCGCGACCGGCTGGCCGAAGACAACGCGCTCCGCCACGTAGTCCTGCGCGAACCGTACGGCCGCCTTGGCCTGCGCGTACGCCATGACGGCGATGCCGAGGCGCTCCTTGGGGAGGTTCTGCCCGAGGTAGGCGAAGCCCTGGTGCTCCTCGCCGAGCAGGTCCTCGACGGGCACGCGGACGTCCGTGAAGGACAGTTCCGCGGTGTCGGACACCCGCAGGCCCAACTTGTCGAGCTTGCGCCCGATCGCGTACCCCTCGGACCTGGTGTCCACCACGAACAGGGAGATCCCGTGCCGACGGTCCTCGGGGGTGGCCGCGGCGGTGCGGGCGCAGACGATGACGCGGTCGGCGTGGACGCCGCCGGTGATGAACGTCTTGGCCCCGTTGAGCACGTAGTGCGTGCCGTCCGCGGAGAGCTTGGCGGTGGTCCGCATGCCGGCGAGGTCGGAGCCGGTGCCGGGCTCGGTCATGGCGATGGCGTACATGGCGCGACCGGTCGCGAAGTCCGGCAACCAGCGCTTCTTCTGGTCCTCGGTCGCGTACGCCTTGAGGTAGGGCAGGCACAGCATGACGTGCACGCCGCTGCCGCCGAACGAGACGCCCGCGCGGGCGCACTCCTCGGCGATGACCGCCTCGAACTTGAAGGTGGACAGCCCCGCGCCGCCGTACTCCTCGGGCACCTCGATCCCGAAGACGCCCAGCTCACCGAGCTTGTCGTAGAACGCGCGGGGCACCTGTCCGGCGGCGAACCACTCGTCGTAGACGGGGACGACCTCGGCCTCGATGAAGGCCCGGATCGTGTCCCGGAACGCCTCGTGGTCCTCGTTGTAGACGGTGCGGCGCACGGGGTCTCCTTCGGCTCCGGCGGGCCCTCGACGGGCACGACAACAAACTAAGCGCTTGCTCAGCCCCAGGTTACCCGTCGGTCACCCCACCGTCCAGACCTCGGGCGGGCGCTTGGGGGGCGCACTGCGACGCCTGCCCGTTCGTACGCGCGTACGTACGTCCACCGGCCCGTTGCGGGGACTTTTCCCGACCTCCTGCAACCGCCGGCCGGGCGTTGCCATGATGGCCGCACCAGAAGGTCGGGGAGGGAATCGTGGCGCTGAGTAGTGCGCAGGTCGAGGTGCTGGCGGCGATCAAGGCGCGGCAGAGCAAGCGGGGCTGGATCGCCGCCGCCGACCTGGACGTCGCCCGGAAGCACGTGGCCGCGTTGCAGGAGCAGGGCCTGATCGAGGGGGCGGACGTCGAGAACCGCCGGCTGGCGGGGTCGGTGCGGCTGACGCCGGAGGGGCACGACGTCCTGGCCTTCCGCGAAAGCCGGCGGGCGTCCAGGCACGGCACCAGCGAGCCCCCTCCGCGCACCCGGGCCGTGGAACTCGCACCGGCCGAGTTCGCTGCCGTCCGCCACTTCGTGGCCATCGCCGACCGTCTCCGCAAGCCTCCCGCCGAGGGCTTCGCGGAGGCGGTCCTCACCGCGAGACACGTACCCGAGCGGTCCCGGCACGTCCTGCACCTGACGAGGGCACAGACCAAGTCCCTCGCCTACGCCATGCACTTGGAGGGCCTGGCGCTTTCGCGGTCCGGTACCCATCGCCTCATCCATGAGTACGGGCTGCGTTACAAGCCCCTGCCGGAGTAGATCCGACGGGCCGTTCCGTGACGGTGTCGATGGTGACGCGGGCGATCAGCCGGTGGGCTGCGGGACGTCGAGCACCATGACGGTGTAGGCCGGCCCTTCCTCCCGTGGCCGCACGGGGCCGACCTCGCGGTACCCCCACTTCGCGTACGCCGACTGCGCGGGCTTCGCCTCCGGCTCGGGCCGGACGGCGAGCGTCACCCGTTCGACGGCGAGGCCGTCACGGAGCAGGGCGTGCAGCCGGCCGGCAACTCCGCTGCGTCGCCACTTCCTTCGCACGGCGAGCTCGAAGACGGCGAAGGTACGGGCACCGTCCTCCCTCGTGAAGTCCTCGTGCAGGTCTGGGACTCCGTGCCACCAGGCGGCGTCCGCGGCGAGGGGCAGACCGTAGGCGAAACCGACCACCTCGTCACCTTCCCGCGCGAGGGCCAGACGCATCCCGGGGCGCTGCACGTGAGCCTGGTAGTGCCTGACGAACAGGGCCACGTCGGTGGGCCCTTCCCGGTACGGCGGCTCGGCGTACACCTCCTCGTACGCCGGCATGAAGGTGTCGAGTTGGTCTGCGGCGCCCTGCCCTTCGAAGCGCTCGTAGGTCACTGCGGTCGGTGTCGCGGTCATGCTGCTCCCGTTGCCCGTGCGTAGTCGGTCAGGCATGCGACGGCCTGGCGTGCGCAGTCGGCATCCTGCCACCGCAGGAGGTTGGTGACCTTGGAGATTTCTTTGGCCACGCGACCGGATTCGACCTCTTCGAGGGACGGAATGGTCTCCACTGCGTGAGCGGCGCCTTCGTCGATCTCACCCGCCTTGACCAGGGTCGACGCCAGGCGGATCCGGTACAAAGCCCGATTGCGACCGTACATCTGGTCCTGCCGGGCGAGGGTCTGGCGGAGGAACGGGATGGCGGCATTGTGCCGGCCGGCGTTGATGTGGAGCGACGCCTCCCAGTTGTCGAGTTCGGCGTGTCCGTGGAAGGCGGCCCACTCCGGAGCCGGCCTCCCGCGAGGGCGGTCGAGTACGCGTCGGGCCTCGGCCAGTTTCTTGCTAGCGCCGCTCGCGTCGGCGAGGAAGGACAGGGCGCCGGCCTCCCGGGCAGCCATGATCGACCGGAGCGCGGGCGAGTCGAGCCGCGTGGCCCGCTGCTGAGCGGCCCGGGCCAGGTCGACGGCTTCGCGGGGCCGATTCTCGTGGCGCGCTTGCAGGCTCATGAAGCCGAACACGTAGGCCTGGAGGTGAGCGTCCTGCACCATCGTGGCCGCGGCGAGCGCCTCGCCCCAGTAACGGCGGGCGGCGTTCTGGTCCTCGGCGTCGTAGGCGAGCCAACCGCAGAACCCGGCGGTTTCACTCACCAGGAGGTGGAGTTGGCGGGCGATGGCCTCGGGGGGACGTCCCTCGTTGAGTACGCGTCGGACGCGGTGCAGATGCCGGACGGCCAGCCGGAAGACGTCGCTACCGCCGTACGCGGCGTCGAGGACGAAGAGCGAGTTCAGGCCCTCGCGGAGTTCGAGGAGATGCACGACGCCGATGGCTCCGGAAGATCCGGGTGGGGTCACGGGGCGCGTGTACGTCGGGAGGCTCGTGGATGCGGCAACGCCCGCGGCGTCGGTAAGAAACGCACGTCGCTCCACTGAAGTGCCTTTCTGCGGTAAGGCCTCGACGGGTTCCACGTTGACACCTGGCGGTGGGCCGGGGAAGCCGAGTTGGCGAGGACTCGTCCCGAACATTGCGTGGAGCACACGCCAGGACCCCACCCGAGGCGCGGGCGGGAGAGGCTGTCGCCACCGGAGGAACTGGCGTTCCGTCACCGTGACTGACACGTCCAGAGCATCAGCCGCCGCCTGAAACGCACGGAGAAAGTCACGCGGCTTGGACCAGCCCCGCTCGCTACACGCCTGCGCGAATGGCGTCACTGGAACATCCACACCCACACCCACCTTCGGTGACCAACCCCACACCGACGGTAGCGCCCGGACCTGCCGAAAGTCCGGTTTCCCAGAAAGTCCGGCGAAGTGTCCGCGCCAAGGTCCGATGGGGCAGGGCCCGGTCCAGTTGGCTCGTACGTGAAGAAACGCGCCGTCGTGGCTCGTTGGCCTGGATTCCCGGGTCACGACTCCGCCGCGGTTCCACCTACGGCTAGGGGCACGGCGACCCCGAGGAGTGTTCGTGACGTTGAAGAGCAAGCACCAACTCGACGGACGCGCCGGCTGGCTTCTGGGCGCGGCCGAGGACGCGAGCCACGCCCTGGGCGAGTGGGCGTCCCAGGACATCGCGCTGTTGGGCTGCGGCCTGATCTTCTCCGCGGTCCGCGTGCCGGGAGAGCTCGTGCATGCCGCCGCCCGGACGGATGACGAGCAGGAGATCGCGGCCTTCCTACAGCGCTCCCTGGACGGCGGGCCGGTGATTCGGGACCGGTACGCCCGGCAGTACTACGTACTGGTGCCAGTCGGCGCCGAGTTGCGTAAGACCGCCCGGCCCGGCCGGTTGGAACACCTGGGACGGGACTGCTACCTCGGCGTACCGAAGGTGGAGTGCACGACGTCGGACGGACGCGCCTACTGGTGCGTGCCGATGACTTCGCCCGGACGGCTCTGCTCCATGACCCGGCTGAGGGAACTCATCAACGACGGGGAGAAACGCCTTCAGGCCGAGGCCGAGGATGCCTGCCCGTCGTTGAGCGGGGGCCGCCCGGAGAAGCCGGGAGGGCGGGCGTGACCAGCCCGGCCGTCGTGCGCGAATGCTGGCTGATCGGCGGTCCTGAGGTTCGTGACGGCCCGGTCCCCACCACCAGGTGTCGACGCACCCCGGCCCGGATCGCCCTTGCCGACAGCGATGGTCCGTCGTGAGGCCGGCCACCGAGCAGGTGCTCTGCGTCGTGACGGTCGCCGCGCTGGTCATCAGTCTCGCGTACGGCATCACCCGCTCCTGAACCATCCCGGCGGCGAGCGCCCCGGCCCCGGACCTCCCCCCAGGGCTCCGGCTCCCAGCCAGAACCCTTCAGTCCTACCCTCGACACACCTAGGACCCCGCTGTGCCTCCTCCTCCCGTGCTCTGCGCCAAGTGCGATGAGCCCATCCGCTGGTGGCAGCGGCTGCCGGCCCGGATGCTGTCGGTAGCGAAACTCAGACCCCCTGCCACGCATCGCCGGTGCAGGCCGAGTGCCGTGCCGGAGACGGTGCGGTGCGCCCCCTGCTTCAAGGCCGCGATCTTCGAGCGACCCGGGGACCACGGGTGCCACACCTGGACCGCGGGACGAGTGGTCTTCGGCGAGGGCCACTTCCGCCTGGGCATGAGCCTGGACGAGCGGCCCGCTCCATGTCCCTGTCCCTGCCAGAAGCCGCAGCGAAGGCACGGATAGCGGCATGGGCATCGCGACCGTGTGGGTCGACTGGATCGCCGGCGAGTGCTGGAAGTGCGACGGCGACGACCTGCTCGTCACGTGGGTGGGGCCAGCCCAGTGGTACGGGCAGCACGCCCCCATCTACCTGTGCGGGGCGTGCCTCGTCGCCGTGGAGGAGCGGGTCCGTACCCACTTCGTGGAACACCCTCCCGCGGGTCCGGCGAACACGCCTGTCGTCCGCCCGTACTCCCCGCTCCCTCCAGTGAAACCCGCTGTGCCCGACCCGGAACGTCCGGCGACCCACATTGCACTGTCGCTTGGCCTCGGAGTCCGCGTCACCGCGGAGGGCCGTACGGGACTGACGCTCGTCGCCGCGGCCTACGTGCTGCTACTCGCGAGCGCGGTCGGCGCCGCTGCGTTCGGCCTGCTGTGACACCCGGTGGGCGTGACCGCCTACCGACGAACTACCGCCCCGGCCGTGATCGTCCGGGGCGGGTACCGACACCACCCGTCTCTTCCTGTGGAGGTCCGTGTGACCGCACGCCCGATCATCACCGGCGGGCAGGCATCGTCCTGCTACTTCCGAACGACCGTCGACCAACAGCACCGCAAGGCCCTCGTCCAGATCTGCGAGCCGTGCAACGAGACGTGCAAGCACTGCTTCGTGTCGGCGACGAAGCGTGGCGCCTACATGAACGTGGAGGCGGTCCGGGACCGGCTCATCCCCCAGCTCGTCGCGGCCCGTGTGAAGCGGGTGACGGTGACCGGCGGCGAGCCGTTCATGCACGCCGACCTCATCCAGATCATCAGCGAGTTCCGGACCGCGGGCATGGACGTGGGCGTGTGCACGAACGCGACGATGTCGACGCCGCACCAGATCGAGCGCCTGGCGGAACTGAACGCGCACATGAACGTCTCTCTCGACGGGTTCTCCCCGGACTCGCACGGCGTGTTCCGGGGCCGCCGTGAGGGTTTCCAGGAGACCGTCGACAACGTCCGCGCGTTCGCTGAGGCAGGCATCCTGCAAGGGCTGCTCTGCACGCCGAACAACCTCGCCCAGGACGAGGAGTACGCGCAGCTCTGCGCATTCGCCAAGGAGCAGGGTGCGCGGTACGTGTTGATGAACCCCCTGGGCTCGATGGGGCGTGGCGCGTCACGCGCGGCACAGAAGCTGCGGCGGCCGGACGATCACATGCGGCACATCGGGGACCTGACAGCGCCCTTCGCTGACGAGGACTTGGACGTGACGCTCATCCGGTTCCCGAACGACGACCGGAAGCCGTTGGCGGGCTGCGAAGCGGGGACCATCATCTACGTGTTCACCGACGGAGGTGTGGCGATCTGCCCGTATCTCGTGTTCGCCGCTCGGACACGGGTGTCCCAGCACCCCGACAGCGACTTCCTCGTGGGCAACGTCTGGACCGACGACGACGTGGCCGCGCAGCTCGACGCGTACGGTCGGTTCTCCGACCGGTGGGATCTCGGGGCGAACGACACGTGCCGCGGCTGCTCGATGTCGTCCCAGTGTGGAAAGGGCTGCCCGGCCGCCGTGGTCGCGGCCGGGCACCGCATCGGGGCCATCGACTCCGAGCAGTGCCCGATCGTCCCGCCCCAGTCCCGGACGCTGCCGGTAGTGGGTGTCTCATGACGGGGCTGTTCGTCACTCTCGACGGGCCGGGCGGCGTCGGGAAGTCGACCGTGGCCGCCGCGGTCGTCGGGCTCCTCCGGGAGGACGGCGTCCCGGTGCACATGACCCGGGAGCCGAGCGACACCCCGCTCGGCAACCTCGCTCGGCATGGTACGGACACGTACCGCGGGATGGCGTTCGCCTGTCTCATCACGGCGGACCGGTACGTACACCTGGAGGCGGAGATCAGGCCGGCGATCGCCCGGGGCGAGACGGTCGTGTGTGATCGGTACGTCGCTTCCTCGCTCGTGCTCCAGGTCCTGGACGGCGTGGGCCGCGACACGGTGTGGGAGCTGAACCGCCATGCCGACATGCCGGACCTTGCCGTCGTCATCAGCGCCCGTGCGGACGTGCTTGACGGGCGGCTGAGGGAACGCGGGACGCACAGTCGGTACGAACGCGAACCCGGCAGCAGCGAGCGAGAATGTGCTTCGTTCCGTGAGGCCGCTAGGTTCCTCATGACCGCCGGTGTCCGTGTGCTCCAACTCGACGCGAGTACTGACGGGCCGGATGAGATCGCCCGCACGATCGTGTCGGCGATCAGGAACCTACGGACGGGCGGTCCATGAACGGCCTCGGTGTGCTGACGTTCAACCTCAACAACCCAGGGCGGGACAGAGCTGAACGGCAACTCGTCTATCTGACGAAGCGCCCGGAGCAGGTCCTCGTGCTCACCGAGACGGCCGGCAGTGTCGGGTGTGACCTGCTGGCGGAGCGGTTCACGGGGGCCGGGTACGACGTCGTGTTCCCTAGGCCGCAGGAGCGCGGCGAGCGCGGCGTGATGGTCGTGAGCCGGCTGAAGACGCGGCCGGCTTTGTTCGGTGTCGACTACCTGCCGCACCGGGTGGTCGCGGTGACCGTGGACACCGACAGGGGCCCACTCGACGTCATCGGGCTGTACGTGCCCTCACGGAACGCTACGCAGACCAAGATCGACCGCAAGGTCCAGTTCCTGGAGGCGTGCCGGGACAAGCTCCCGTCGGGGTTCGGGGAAGCACGGGTCGTGCTCGGGGACTTCAACATCCTGGAACCCCATCACAAGCCGGGCTATCGGTTCTTCCAGCCGTTCGAGTACGAGTTCTACGACTGGTTCGCCCGGGCCGGATACGTGGACGCGTTCCGATCGCTGCACCCGGACGCAGCCGAGTACTCCTGGGTCGGCCGGACCGGCGACGGCTACCGGTACGAACACGCGCACGTCTCCACGTCACTCGCCAGCCATCTCCGCGGCTGTGCGTACGTACACGAACCACGCACCATGCCACAGCGGCTGACCGACCACTCGGCTCTGTCCGTTCAACTCGCCGTCGCCCCGGTGACACCGGTGCCGACGACTACCCCGGCCGGCGCCGCCGATGCGACGCCGTCCCTGTTCTGAATCCGCACGACCGGTGGGAGAAGCGATGGAAGCGACGACGTGGGACCGGATCGGCAGGATCCGGGAGTGGCTGGACGCGGAAGGCGTCCAGAACTCGGAGGCCGACCGGCGGCTGCTGCGCGTCCTCAAGATCGGCGAGGAGTACGGGGAGGTCGCCGAGGCGTTGCACGGTGCACTCGGCGCGAACCCCCGGAAGGGCGCCTCGCACTCGTGGGAGGACGTACGCAAAGAACTGTGCGACGTGGCCGTGACGACGCTGGTCGCGTTGGCGACGCTCAGCCCGGACGCGGCGAAGGAGTTCGACGATCGGCTGCGGCACCTCGTCGGACGCATCTCGCCTCCGCAGCAGGACATCTGACGTTTCCATGTCGGGGTGACGGCCGCGACCGAGCACGCTCCGGCCGTCACCTAAGTCCCCGCTGCGGCATCCGACGACGGCGCCGTAGCCTCCGGGCGGAATCGTAAGTCCGCGGCGCCAAGGATGCGCCCCGGGTGCTGCGCAACGGTTCGACCCGTAGCTCGCCCCTGCTTCACGTGGATTGCCTCGATTTAGAGGTCCAGCAGGGCAACGGCTGGGAAGATGAAGTCGAGGTGATACCGCTGACGACAACGGTCAAGAAACGGCAAAGCCCCTTCAAAGTCGCAGGTCGCTAAGGGTGCTCCCCGCGCGAGCGGGGGTGGTCCGTCGAGCACGGTACCGCCCGGCGGAGCGATGTGGTGCTCCCCGCGCGAGCGGGGGTGGTCCGATCTGGTGGCCGGCCTGCGTTGCTTCGGGGGAGTGCTCCCCGCGCGAGCGGGGCGCCCGTTCTCACGACTGCGCGCGCGGGTGCAAACTTCACCACAGCCGTCAACCCAGGTCAGCGCTGACGCCCGAGTCCCGCGCACCCGCCTCCACCAGCCCCCGCGCGAGGTCCACCAACTCGGGCAGCCGTAGGACCCGTTCACCGAAGCCCGGGAGCGGGACGTGCAGGGGATCGGTCCAGCGGGCGGGGATCGCGGCCGGGCCGTAACGGGCGCCTGCGAGACCGCCGGTGACCGCGGCGACGGTGTCCGTGTCGCCGCCGAGGTCGATCGCCGCGCGCACCGCGCCCTCGAAGGAGTCGGTGGCGCGCAGGGCCCACACCGCCGACCCCAGGCACGGCCACACCGCACCGTTGAACTCGGTGGCCCGGTCGGGGTGCCAGTCCGGGGCGAGGACCGTGGCGTACCGCTCGCGGTGGTCGGGGTGGACGAGCGCCAGGGCGTCCGGCAGCGCGTCGAGGGGGTCGGCGCCGGACAGGGCGGACCGTACGAGTTCGTGGAAGACGGCCGTGCCCTCCCAGGCGGCAGGGTCGCCGTGGGTGAGGGCGGCGAGGCGCCGGGCGGCGTCCGTGGTCACCGCCCGGCCGGCCGCGGCGAAGCGGACCGCGGAGGTCGACGCCCGCATCAGCGAACCGTTGCCGGCCGCACGGTGGTTGACCCGGAAGTGGTGCGCGGCGGCCCGGTCCCAGGGCAGCCCGTTGGTCAGGACGTCCTCGGTCTGGAGGCCGATGTCCTTGGGCTCGGCCGCCGCCCAGCGCTGGAAGCGGGCGAAGACGTCCGGCAGGTCGAGGCCACCGCGTTCGCGTAGCGAATCCGCGACGAGGACGGCCATCTGGGTGTCGTCCGTGGCCTCGCCCGGCTCCCAGCCGCCGCCCCCGCACATCTCCCCGCCGCCCCCGGGGTCCGGGAACCGTGCGGAGAACGCGCCCGGGGGCCCGAACTCGAAGGGCGCGCCCAACGCGTCGCCGACCGCGGACCCCACGACCACACCGACGGCCCGCTCAGTACGGCTCACCGACGCGGACCCGGCACCGCTCAGCACGAGTCGTCCAAGTAGTCGCGGGCCAGCGCGGAGGCGCGGGACATCCAGTCGGCGAGGACGGCGATCTCGTCGGGCGTGTAGTCCGCGAACAGCGAGGCGAGCCGCGCCTGGTAGGGCCCGTAGACGGCCTGGACGCGGTCCGCAGCCGCGGGTACCGCCGCGACGCGCACCCTACGGCGGTCGTCGGGGTCCGGCTGGCGCGTCACGAATCCCCCGCGTTCGAGCCGGTTGATGATGCCGGTCACCGCGCCGGTGGTGACGTTCGCGCGGTCGGCCAGGTCGCCGGCGGTGACCGGGGCGTCGCCCGATTCCAGGACGTGGGCGAAACAGGTGAGGTCCGTGATGCTCAGGCCCAGGTTCCGGGCGAACTCCTGCTTGCCCACGATGTTCGTCGCGACGAGGTCGTCCAGCGCGCTGAGCACGTCCGCGGCAGCGGCGACGGGACGGGGCTTGCCCTCCATTGAACTTCCCTTAGTACGTAAGATAAATTTCTCACTTGCTAAGCAAGCATAGGTCGGAGGCCGAGCGGCACCGCTGTCGCGCGCCCCGGCGCACTCCGGCACGCCCCGGCACGTCAGCGCACGCGAGGAGGCAGGCACATGAGCGGACACACGTACGACCACGGGCACACCGTCGCCGGTTGGGTGGGGGTCGCGATCGCCTCGGTCGGCGGCACGGCCGTCGGGGCGGGGATCATCGCCTGGCGGCCGGGGATCTGGTGGGGGCTCGCCGTCACGACGGCGGCCGTCCTGGTCACCTGGGCGCTGCACCTCGCGGGGTGGGGCAAGCCGCCCGGCCTGCGGCCCCCCAGCCAGCGCGGGTTACGGGTTCGGGACCGTGCCGCGCGCGGGGGCCATCCGAACTGCCTCGGTTGCCGATTGGCCGGACGAGCCACCGGACGAACCACTGAACAGGAAGCCGCCCCGGACGCCGACGCACCCACCACCGGGACGGCCACCGTCGAGGTGCCCGCCGCACGCACCCCCGAGTCCTCGGCCAAGCAACCGTCCTGACGGTCAGTCATACGCAAGGCACCCAACGGCCCATGCGCGGATCAGCTCAGGACCAGCAGCACGGCCAAGGCGATGAGCAGCGAGTCGATCCGGTCCAGGAGGCCGCCGGAGCCGGGGAGCCAGCTGCCGGCGTCCTTCACCCGCGCCCCCCGCTTGACCATGGATTCGAGGAGGTCGCCGGCCGGACCGCCGACCGCGACGGCGAGCGCCGCGGGCCAGCTCAGCACGGACAGTGCGGCGAGCACCGCGAGCCCGGCCGCGGCCCCCGCCACCGTGCCGCTCCACCGCTTGGCCGGTGACAGCGGTGACAGCAACGGCCCGCCGAAGCGCCGGCCGGCGAAGTACGCCACGATGTCGGCGACCGAGACCGCCGCGAACAGCGCCAGCGCATCCGCCCCGAGCGGCACTAGCGCGGCCAGCACGCTCAGCCAGGCCAGCCCCAACAGCCCGGCGCCGAGCCGCCGCAGGCCGTGGTCCGCGTCGCCGGCCAGCAGCGGCACCGCGGCCACCGCGAGCGCCCCCACGGCGAGCGCCCTGAGTTCCTGTCCGGGCGCCAGCCAGGCGGTGAGCACCACGCCCACCACCGCCGCGGCCAGGACCGTCCGGTCCGCCCGGCCCAGGCGCATCAGGGCGCCGTACTCCAGCACCGCGACCACCGCGACGAGGACGGCGACCGCCGCGGCGCCCGGGCGGCCCCACCAGAACGCGGCGGTGACCAGGGGCACTCCGACCGCCCAGGCGCACCAGCGCACCATCAGCTCACGGCGCCGGGACGCGGCCACCGCGACCCCGCCCAACGCCAGCGCCCCACCGAGGTAGGGCACCAGGGCGGACGTGGTGGTCACCGGGCGCCCCCTGCCGGAGCCGCGGAACCGGGCGCCCCGGCCGAAGGGACGGAACCGGGCAGCAGTGCGTCCAGCGCGGCCCGGCACGCCTCCACGATGCGGGCGTTCTCCGCGGCGCCCCGGACCGCGGTGCGCAACGTGCGCCCCCGGTACGCCGGCGACAGCGGTGACAGGTCCCGCAGGTACACGTCGTGGCGGCGGCACTCGTGGACGAACCGTGCGGCGCTGGGCCCGCCGTCCGGGAGGGTCATGGTGAGGAAGTTCGCCACGCCCTCCTCGACCGTCGCGAATCCCGACAACCCGGTCAGATCAGTGGCGAGCCGGCGGCGCAACGCATGCGTGCGGAGCCAGCGTTCGCGGTAGTACGCCGGGTCGCGCAGCGCCGCCACTGCGGCCCACTGCGCGGGGAGGCTGACCGGCCAGGGCGGCGTCCACCTGCGGAGTTCGGCAGCCGTGACGGGGTCGGCCACCAGGTACGCGGCCCGCATCCCGGAGAGTGCGTACATCTTGGACAGGGAGGTGCAGACGACGACCCGCGGGTGCGTCGCGGCGAGGTCGGCGAGCGATTCGGCCGGGTCGACGTATCCGAGGTACGCCTCGTCGATCCACCAGCGGGTGTCGGCGGGCGCGGTGGCGATCACCGAGCGCAGTGCGGCGGCCGGGGCGTGGCGGCCGGTGGGGTTGTTGGGGTTGACCACGACCACGAGGTCGTAGCGCCCGGCGTCGACGGCGGCGGACAGTCGGGCGGGGTCGATGCGCCAGCCGTCCTCGGGGCGCAGCCGGAACCGGTCCACGTGGCAGCCGATGACCCGCTCGGTGACGTGGGCGTACTCCCCGTAGCCCGGGTCCATGAGGAGCACCCGGCTGCGCGGGGTCAGCCAGCGGCCGAACGCGCGGAAGATCAGGTCGGACGAGCCGGCGCCGACGGCGAGGGTCTCCACGGGGAGCGCGCGGGCCGCGGCGATCTCGGTGAGCAGGCCCTCGGCGCCGGTCGGCGGGGAGGTGCGGGCGACCCAGGCCGGGTCCTCGGTGAGTGCGGCGCGCACTCCGGGGGCGGGCGGGAACCAGGCGTCCAACACGTCGGCGGCGACCACCCGGTGGCGGCGGTGCAGGGTGCGGAAGTCGGTGCCGACGGCGGTGAAGGAGGCGCCGCCGTGTTCGCAGCCGTCGGGGCGGGGGGCGAAGGGCACGTCGAGCTGCCAGTCCACCGTGGCGGCCATCCGCTCCAGCGCTCCGCGGTGGCGGTCCGGGACGTCGCGGGTGAGTTCGGTGACGTCGCCGGTGAGGACCTCGAAGGTGATGGCGCCGCTGCGGACGGTGCGGCCGACGGTGCGCAGGCCGACGGAGCGGTACAGGGCGAGCAGGTCGGTGCGGCCCATCGCCACCACGCGGCGCCCGCCCCGGGCGGCGATCCAGCGCAGCGCCGCGTACATCAGCAGGGGGGCCGCCGCGGTGGACCGCCAGTGGGGTTCGACGGTGAGGATGCGCACCTCGAAGGGGGCGTCCTCGGTGAGCAGCGGCAGTTCGTCGCGGGTGAGGTACTTGTCGAGCGCGTACCGTCCGAGCCAGGGCGGGGTGAGGCTGACGAAGCCGATGCGGTCGGTTCCGCGGGCCGCGACCAGGTAGACGTTGTCGCCGTCGAGCCCGTCCCGGAGCTGCCCGGTGGGGTCCGGTGGGTGTTGGCCGAGTTCCTGTGCGTACACCCGGTGGCGCAGTCCGTGGATCCACTCGCGGTCGTCCTCGGTGGCGGGGCGCAGTTGCAGGTCTCGGCGCATGGGCACCTCTTTCGACGCGGGGGCTCCATCGTGGGTGCGGCGGGTCGGCCGCGCTCAGGGCGGAGCGACGCAGTCGGTCTGAGTACGCGTACTCAGGCGGTCCCGACGACCCGTGCCCCGGACCGGGTGGCCCGTCACGGTCCGGCGTCGGTGGGCGTCACTGCGCGGCGGCGTCGAAGGCGCCGCGCGCCAAGCGGTGCAGCAGCGCGGCGGCGGCGGCCCGGGAGGGCGGGGCGTCGGGGCGGCGGAGGTGCGGGGTGGAGTTGAGCAGCCCGAACACGGCGTGCACGGCGGTCCGCGCCTCGACCTCGGTCAGGGTCGCGTACCTGGCCCGTACCGTCTCGACCCACAGTTCCACGTACTGCCGTTGGAGCTGGCGCACCAGCTTGCGGTCGCTGTCGCGGAGCCGGTCCAGCTCGCGGTCGTGCAGGACGATCAGCGGCCGGTCGTCGAGCGCGAAGTCGATGTGCCCCTCGATGAGGGAGTCCAGCAGGGCGGCCGGGTCGCCCGGGCACTCCTCGACGCGTCGTCGGCCCCCGGTGAGGAGCTGTCCGCTGATGCCGACGAGGAGTTCCGCGAGCATCGCGTCCTTGCCCGGGAAGTGTCGGTAGAGGCCGGGGCCGCTGATCCCGACGGCGGCCCCTATCTCGTCGACGCCCACGCCGTGGAACCCGCGCTCGGCGAAGAGGCGGGCCGCCTCCTTGAGGATCTGCTGGCGGCGGGTGGTGGCGTCGGTTCTGGTGACCATGCGGTCAATTCTAGACAGGGACGTTAGCGGTCGTTAACCTGAAGCCATGGATGTTAACGCTCATTAACTCGGCGGCACGGGCAAGGGGGCTCGACACGATGCAAGAGGCACCGGTGCTGGCGACCGCGGCCGATCCCGCGGCGGAGGCGTTCCGGACCAACGAGGCGGCGCACCTGGCCCTCGGCGAGGAGCTGCGCTCCCGGCTGGCGCGGGCCCGCCTCGGCGGCGGGGAGCGGGCCCGCGCCCGGCACACCGCGCGCGGCAAGCTGCTGCCCCGGGACCGGGTGGACACCCTGCTGGACCCGGGCTCCCCGTTCCTGGAGCTGGCCCCGCTGGCGGCCGAGGGGCTGTACGGCGGGGACGCCCCGGCGGCCGGGGTGATCGCCGGGATCGGCCGGGTCTCGGGCCGCGAGTGCGTGGTGGTCGCCAACGACGCCACGGTCAAGGGCGGCACCTACTACCCGATGACGGTGAAGAAGCACCTGCGCGCCCAGGAGGTCGCGCTGGAGAACCGGCTCCCCTGTCTGTACCTGGTGGACTCGGGGGGCGCGTTCCTGCCGATGCAGGACGAGGTGTTCCCGGACCGGGACCACTTCGGGCGGATCTTCTACCACCAGGCCCGGATGTCCGGTGCCGGCATCCCGCAGATCGCGGCGGTCCTCGGTTCCTGCACCGCGGGCGGCGCCTACGTGCCGGCGATGAGCGACGAGGCGGTGATCGTGCGCGGCCAGGGCACCATCTTCCTCGGCGGCCCGCCGCTGGTGAAGGCGGCCACGGGCGAGGTCGTGACGGCCGAGGAGCTGGGCGGCGGCGAGGTGCACTCCCGGGTCTCGGGGGTCACCGACCACCTCGCCGAGGACGACGCGCACGCCCTGCGGATCGTCCGCACCATCGTCTCGACGCTGCCGTCCCGTGGTGCACCGCCCTGGACGGTGGCCCCCGTCGAGGAGCCGAAGGCCGACCCGTACGGCCTGTACGGGGTGGTGCCGGTGGACTCCCGCACCCCGTACGACGTGCGGGAGGTCATCGCCCGGGTGGTGGACGGTTCGCGGTTCGCGGAGTTCAAGGCCGAGTTCGGGCAGACCCTCGTCACCGGTTTCGCCCGGGTGCACGGCCATCCGGTCGGGATCGTCGCCAACAACGGCATCCTGTTCTCCGAGTCCGCGCAGAAGGGCGCCCACTTCATCGAGCTGTGCGACCAGCGCGGCATCCCGTTGCTGTTCCTCCAGAACGTCTCCGGCTTCATGGTGGGCCGCGCCTACGAGGCCGGCGGCATCGCCAAGCACGGGGCGAAGATGGTGACGGCGGTGGCCTGCGCCCGGGTGCCCAAGCTGACGGTCGTCATCGGCGGTTCGTACGGGGCGGGCAACTACTCGATGTGCGGCCGGGCCTACTCCCCGCGCTTCCTGTGGATGTGGCCGGGCGCCAAGATCTCCGTGATGGGCGGCGAGCAGGCCGCGTCCGTGCTCGCCACCGTCAAGCGCGACCAGTTGGCGGCCCGCGGCGAGCCGTGGTCGGCCGCGGACGAGGAGGCGTTCAAGGACCCGGTCCGCGCCCAGTACGAGAGCCAGGGCAGCGCCTACTACGCGACGGCGCGCCTCTGGGACGACGGGATCATCGACCCGTTGGAGACCCGCCAGGTCCTGGGTCTGGCCCTGACCGCCTGTGCCAACGCCCCGCTGCCGGCCCGCGGCGACGGCTTCGGCGTCTTCCGGATGTGAGGGCGACATGAGCGAAACGATCCAGCGGCAACCCCTCACCGGCGGGGCGCTGTTCGACACGGTGCTCGTGGCCAACCGGGGCGAGATCGCCGTCCGGGTGATCCGCACCCTGCGCGCCCTCGGCATCCGCTCGGTCGCCGTGTTCAGCGACGCCGACGCGGACGCCCGGCACGTGCACGAGGCCGACACCGCCGTACGGATCGGCCCCGCCCCGGCCGCCGAGAGTTATCTGTCGGCCGAGCGGATCGTCGAGGCGGCCCGCCGCAGCGGCGCCCGGGCCGTGCACCCGGGGTACGGGTTCCTCGCGGAGAACGCCGCCTTCGCCCGGGCCTGCGCGGACGCCGGCTTGGTGTTCATCGGCCCGTCCGCCGAGGCGATCGCGCTGATGGGCGACAAGATCCGCGCCAAGGACACCGTGCGGGCGGCGGGCGTCCCGGTGGTGCCCGGCTCCACGGGCAGCGCGCTGAGCGACGCGGAGCTGAGCGCCGCCGCCCGCGCGATCGGGACGCCGGTGCTGCTGAAGCCGTCGGCGGGCGGCGGCGGCAAGGGCATGCGGCTGGTCCGGGACGAGGACGCGCTGCCCGAGGAGATCGCCGCCGCCCGCCGGGAGGCGCTGGCCTCCTTCGGCGACGACACGCTGCTGGTGGAGCGCTGGATCGACCGGCCCCGCCACATCGAGATCCAGGTGCTCGCCGACTCCCACGGGAACGTCGTCCACCTCGGGGAGCGCGAGTGTTCGCTCCAGCGCCGGCACCAGAAGCTCGTCGAGGAGGCGCCGAGCGTGCTGCTCGACCCGGCGCTGCGGGCCGCGATGGGCGAGGCCGCGGTCCGGGCGGCCCGCTCCTGCGGCTACCTGGGTGCGGGCACCGTCGAGTTCATCGTGCCGGGCGCCGACCCGTCGCGGTTCTCGTTCATGGAGATGAACACCCGCCTCCAGGTCGAGCACCCGGTGACCGAACTGGTCGCCACGGTCGGCGGACGGCGCGGCATCGACCTGGTGGAGTGGCAGTTGCGGGTCGCCGCCGGGGAGCCGCTGCCGTTCGCCCAGCAGGACGTCACCCTCACCGGGCACGCGGTGGAGGCCCGGATCTGCGCCGAGACGGTGTCCGTGAAGGAGGGCGCGCGGGGCTTCCTGCCCTCCGGCGGGACGGTCCTCGCGCTGCGCGAGCCGCAGGGCGACGGGGTGCGCACCGACTCCGGGCTGAGCTGCGGCACCGAGGTCGGCAGCCGCTACGACCCGATGCTGTCCAAGGTCATCGCGTACGGCCCCGACCGGGCGACGGCCCTGCGCCGGCTCCGGGCGGCGCTGGCCGGGACGGTCACCCTGGGCGTGCCCACCAATGCCGGGTTCCTGCGCCGACTGCTGGCCCACCCGGCGGTGGTCGCGGGCGCGTTGGACACCGGCCTGGTGGAACGCGAGACGGACGCGCTGGTGCCCCGCGAGGTGCCGGCGGAGGTGTACGAGGCGGCTGCCGCGGTCCGGCTCGCGGAGCTGGTGCCGCCGCCCCGCGCGGACGGCTGGCGCGACCCGTTCGACGCGCCGACCGGCTGGCGGCTCGGCGGCGAACCGGTCACCCCGGCCTTCCCGTTGCGGGTGCCGGGGCACGAACCCGTCACGCACCGCCCGCGCGGCACGGCGACCGTCACCGCCGACCGGGTCGGCGTCACCCTCGACGGGGTCCGGCACACCTTCGACCGGGCCGGGGACTGGCTCGGCCGGGACGGCGACGCCTGGCAGGTGCGCGACCACGACCCGGTCGCCGCCGCCCTGACCGGCGGGGCGCAGCCGGGCGCCGACTCGCTGACCGCCCCGATGCCCGGCACGGTCACCGTGGTGAAGGTCGCCGTCGGCGACGAGGTGACGGCCGGGCAGAGCCTGTTGGTGGTCGAGGCGATGAAGATGGAGCACGTGGTGGCGGCCCCGCACGCCGGGACGGTCACCGAACTGGACGTGCGTCCCGGCGCCACCGTCGCGATGGACCAGGTGCTGGCGGTGGTCGAGCCGGCCGAAGCCCCCGCGGTCGAAGGGGAGGCGCGCCCGTGACCGCCGCCGGCCTGCCGATGGAGGTCCCCGCGCAGGACCTGCCCGCCCGGGTCCGCATCCACGAGGTGGGCCCGCGCGACGGACTCCAGAACGAGCAGGTGACCGTGCCCACCGCGGTGAAGGCGGAGTTCGTGCACCGCCTCGCCGACGCGGGCCTCACCACCATCGAGGCCACCAGTTTCGTCCATCCGAAGTGGGTGCCGCAGCTCGCCGACGCGGCGGAGCTGTACCCGCTGGTGCGCGAGCTGCACGACCGGCGGGGCGTCGCCCTGCCCGTGCTGGTGCCCAACGAACGGGGGCTGGACCGGGCGCTGGCGCTCGGCGCCCGCCGGCTCGCCGTCTTCGCCAGCGTCACCGAGTCCTTCGCCCGGGCCAATCTGAACCGCACGGTCGACGAGTCGCTGGCGATGTTCGCCCCGGTCGTCGCCCGGGCCAAGAGCGGTGCGCACGGCCCGGTCCACGTCCGCGGCTATCTGTCGATGTGCTTCGGCGACCCGTGGGAGGGCCCGGTGCCCGTCGCCCGGGTGGTGCGGGTGGGCAAGGCGCTGCTGGAGCTGGGCTGCGACGAACTCAGCCTCGGCGACACCATCGGCGTCGCCACCCCCGGCCACGTACTGGCGCTGCTCGCCGAGTTGAACGAGGAGGGGGTGCCCACCGACCGGATCGGGGTGCACTTCCACGACACCTACGGACAGGCGCTCGCGAACACCCTCGCCGCCCTCCAGCACGGGGTCACCACTGTCGACGCCTCGGCGGGCGGACTCGGCGGCTGCCCGTTCGCGAAGTCCGCCACCGGCAACCTCGCCACCGAGGACCTGGTGTGGATGTTGACCGGCCTCGGCATCGAGACCGGCGTCGACCTCGGCCGTCTCACCGCCACGAGCAGGTGGATGGCCGACCGGCTGGGCCGCCCCAGCCCGTCCCGAACCGTCCGCGCCCTGACCGGGACACCCGCGGACCCCTCCCCCGAGGACCCCACGGGCCGCACCGACCCTGCGAGCCCCACGGGCCCCACGGACCCCAAGGAGCAGCAGCCATGACGCTCGACCACCGGCTCGCCCCGGAACACGAGGAACTGCGGCGCACCGTCGCGGAGTTCGCACACGACGTGGTCGCGCCGAAGATCGGCGACTACTACGAGCGGCACGAGTTCCCGTACGAGATCGTGCGGGAGATGGGGCGCATGGGCCTGTTCGGGCTGCCGTTCCCGGAGGAGTACGGCGGGATGGGCGGCGACTACCTGGCGCTGGGGATCGTGCTGGAGGAGTTGGCCCGGGTCGACTCCTCGGTGGCGATCACCCTGGAGGCGGGGGTGTCGTTGGGCGCGATGCCGCTGTACCTGTTCGGGACGGAGGAGCAGAAGCGGACCTGGCTGCCCCGGCTGTGCTCGGGCGAGGTGCTGGGCGCGTTCGGGCTGACCGAGCCGGACGGCGGTTCCGACGCGGGGGCCACCCGCACCACGGCCCGGCGCGACGGGTCCACGGGCGAGTGGGTGATCAACGGCACCAAGTGCTTCATCACCAACTCCGGCACGGACATCACCGGGTTGGTCACCGTCACCGCGGTCACCGGGCGCACGGCGGACGGGCGCCCGCTGATCTCCTCGATCGTGGTGCCGTCCGGCACCCCGGGCTTCACCGTCGCCGCCCCCTACTCCAAGGTCGGGTGGAACGCCTCCGACACCCGGGAGCTGTCCTTCCGGGACGTACGGGTGCCGGCCGCGAACCTGCTGGGCGAGGAGGGCCGCGGGTACGCGCAGTTCCTCCGGGTGCTGGACGAGGGCCGCATCGCGATCGCCGCGCTGGCCACCGGGCTCGCCCAGGGGTGCGTGGACGAGTCGGTGAAGTACGCGAAGGAGCGGCACGCGTTCGGCCGGAACATCGGCTCGTACCAGGCGATCCAGTTCAAGATCGCCGACATGGAGGTGAAGGCGCACACCGCCCGGTTGGCCTGGCGGGACGCGGCGAGCCGACTGGTCACCGGGGAACCGTTCAAGAAGGAGGCCGCGCTGGCGAAGCTGTACGCGTCGACGGTGGCCGTCGACAACGCGCGGGAGGCCACCCAGGTCCACGGCGGGTACGGGTTCATGAACGAGTACCCGGTGGCCCGGATGTGGCGGGACTCCAAGATCCTGGAGATCGGCGAGGGCACCAGTGAGGTGCAGCGCATGCTGATCGCCCGTGAACTGGGGCTGGCGGGCTGAGCGGACGGGCTCCGGACCGCACCCGGAGCCCCCTCCCCGGCGGCGGGTTAGGGTGGGCTAACTCGCCCCCCCCGCGCAGCACCGATCGGAGTTGAGCACGTGCCCACCGCCGTGGCCGTAGCGTTCCGCTTCTTCCGCATGGAGGTCACCCGGGTGACCCCGCTCGGCCCGTCCCTGGTCCGGGTCACGTTCGGGGGCCCCGAGCTGACGGACATCGCGTCCGGCGGCCGGGACCAGAGCGTCTCGCTGTTCCTGCCGCAGCCGGGCGAACGGGACCCGCTGGTCCCGGTGGAGGCCGGCGAGGACTGGTGGCACGCCTGGCGCGCGCTGCCCGAGGCCGAGCGGGCGGTGATGCGCACGTACACGGTGCGGGCCCAGCGCCGCGCCCCGGACGGCGGCACGGAGATCGACATCGACCTCGCCCTGCACGGCGCCGGCGCACAGGGCCCCTCCGTCGCGGGGCCCGCCGCCCGGTGGGCCGCGCGGGCGGTTCCGGGCGACCGGGTGCTGCTCTACGGGCCCGCGGTCGAGGACAACCGGGCCGTGAAGTTCCGCCCGCCGCACGACACCGACCTGGTCCTGCTGTGGGCGGACGAGACGGCCCTGCCCGCCGCGGGGGCGATCCTGGAGTCCCTGCCGCCGGGGGTGCGGGCCCGCGCCTGGCTGGAGGTGCGCCACCCGGACGACCGGCAGGCGCTCGCCACCGATGCGGAGATCACCTGGCTGGTGGCGGCCGAGGGCGCCCCCGACGGACTGACCGCGATCCGCTCGGCCGACTGGCCCGGGGCCCGCGCCCCGTACGCGTGGATCGCCGGGGAGGCCGGCGCGGTGAAGGAACTGCGCCGGCACCTCGTCGGGGAGCGGGGCCTCGACCGCCGGTCGGTGACCTTCACCGGGTACTGGCGGCGCGGGCTGTCCGAGGACCGGATGCGGGCGGAGGGCGCCGGAGCGGAGTGACCCGCCCCCGCGCCCCCGGGTGTCAGTCCGACGACGCGGGCCAGGACACCTGCGGCGACCGGTGGTAGCGGATGCCCAACACGTCCCAGCGGGGCGCCTGCGCGGCGAGCCGCTGCCGGTAGGCGTCCCAGTCGTGGGTGGACCGCGGTGACCAGCCCAGCTCGGCCAGCCCGGGCAGTCGCGGGAAGGCCATGACCTCCAGCTCCGTCGAGGTCGACAGGGTCTCCGTCCACAGCGGCGCCTCGATCCCGAGCACCGCGTCCGCGGGCAGCCCGTCGAGGTACGCGTCCGGGTCCCAGTCGTAGGACCGGCGCACGTCCACCTTGCCCGCCCACTCCAGACCGAGGTAGGGGATGTCGGTGACCTCCGGGTACTGCATGTCCAGGTACGCCCGGTCGGCCGGCGAGAGCACCACCTCGGCGCCGTCCCGCGCGGCGCGCACCACCTCCTCGCGTTCGGCGTCGCCGGTCTCGTCGTAGCCCCAGTACTGGATGACCGCCCCGTCCACGGGGCGTGCGCCGGCGAGTTGGTGCCAGCCCATGACCCGCTTGCCGTAGCGGTTGACGACCTCCTGCGCCCGGTCCATGAAGGTCGCGTACTCGTCGGCGGGCGTCGCGTCGGCCTCGTCGCCGCCGATGTGGATGACCTCACCGGGCGTCAACTCGGCCAGCTCGCGGATCACGTCGTCCACGAAGTCGTACGTGATCTCCTCCGGCACGCACAGGGAGCTGAAGCCGACCTTGGTGCCCGTGTACGGTTCGCGGGCCTCGCCGTCGCAGTTCAGCTTGGGGTACGCGGTGAGCACGGCGTTGGTGTGACCGGGCATGTCGATCTCCGGTATGACCTCCAGGTACCGGGAGGCCGCGTACCGGACCAGTTCGCGGTACTGGTCCTTGGTGTAGTGACCGCCCTTGCCGCCGCCGACCTCGGTGGCGCCGCCCTTGACGGCCAGGTCCGGCCAGGAGTCCACGGCGAGCCGCCAGCCCTGGTCGTCGGAGAGGTGCAGGTGCAGCGTGTTCACCTTGTACAGGGCGAGTTGGTCGATGTACCGCTTCACCTCGTCGACGGTGAAGAAGTGCCGCGCCACGTCGAGCATGGCGCCCCGGTAGGCGTAACGCGGGGTGTCCCGGACGGTGCCGCCCGGCACGGTCCAGGGGCCGGACCGCGCGGTGCGCGCCTCCACGGCGGGCGGCAGCAGTTGGCGCAGCGTCTGGACGCCGTGGAACAGTCCGGCGGGCCGGCGCGCGGTGATCGTCACCGCCCGCTCCCCGCTCTCCAGCCGGTAGCCCTCCGCGCCGAGGTCCGCCTCGTCGGCGAGCAGCAGGCGGATGCCGTCGGCGCCGGCGTCCGCGGTGACGGGCAGGGCGTAGCCGGTGGAGGGGCGCAGCACGTCGGCGAGGTAGTCGGCGACCTCGCGGGCCTTGCGGGAGCCGCCCGGCACCCGGATGGGGGTGGTGGAGGTGATCCGGTAGGGGACCTCGCCCGGGGTGACCGAGGCGGGTGCCGGGATGACCCGGCCGAGCGCGGGGACGGCGGGTGCGGACGCGGCGCCGCCCCCGTCGCCGGATTCGGCGACGCAGGAGACGCCTGTGGCGGCGATGAGGAGCAACGAGCCGACGAGCAGTGACGATCGTCTGTGACGGGGGTTCACCAGCGGTCCCTTCGGGATGGTCCGGTCGAGCGTCGTGGACGGGCAGGGTGTGGTGAGGGCGCGGGTGTCGACCGGACCCGCCCGCACGCGTGGCCCGGCCGACGGGAACCACCATCCCTCCTCGGGGCGGATGGGAGAATCCCCGTATGGCGGAAATCATCCAGCGCGACGGAACATGGACCTTCGACGGGGGCACGCTGCGGCTCGTACCGGGCCGGGACAAGGGCGTGAGCCTGTTGCGCCGGACCCTGGGTGAACTGACCGTCCCGCTGGCGGCGGTGGCGGGCGTCTCGTTCGAACCGGGCCGCAAGTCGGGGCGGTTGAGACTGCGGCTGCGGGAGGGCGCCGACCCGCTGTTGCAGGCCGCGGGCGGTCACCTCACGGACGGGGGAGACCCGTACCAGCTGGGCGTGGACACGGACCGCGGCGGGGTGGCCGAGTACTTCGTGGACGAGGTCCGCAACGCGCTGCTGTTGGACGAGGTGCCGTCCGGGCCGACGGACGCGTACCTGTTGGCGGGCCCGGCGGTCCCCCTGTCGGTGCAGGCGGGCGACGGCACCGCGAGCTTCGACGGGGAGCACGTGCGGCTGGAGTGGAACTGGAAGACGGAGGAGGCGAAGGCCGCGGCGGGGACCCGGTCGATGCCCGTCGACACCATCCAGGCGGTGGAGTGGCAGCCGTCCGCCGGGCTGGAGAACGGTTTCATCCGGTTCATGTTGAAGAACGTCCCGGCGACCAAGGCCCCGCCGAAGTACGACCCGCACGCGGTGGTCCTGTGGGGTTTCCGCAAGGACCCGCTGATGGCGCTGATCGCCGCGGCGGTGCAGGCCCGGCTGCCGCACCCGGGGGGCGCGGCAGCAGCCCGGGGCGCGCTCCCCCGGGACGCCGCGGCCCCGGCGCTCGCGCAGGCCGAGCCGCCGTCCGCGCAGGGGGCGACCGAGGACGATCACGATGCGCTGTTGCGGCGGCTGCGGGAGCTGGGTGAGCTGCGGCAGGCGGGGGTGCTGACGGAGGAGGAGTTCACCTCCGCCAAGCAGGCGGTGCTCCGCCGCATGTGACCCGGCGAAGCCGGGGTGGTCCGGCTGCGCATGCCCCCGCGTCCGTGACCGGGAGGCGCACGAACGGGGCGATCGAGTGGTCCCGAGTGGCAATCGGGCTCCCACCTGCCCGAAAACGGGCAGGATTCTTGCGAAACTCCCCCCGGTCGCCCAGGATCATCGGGTGCACGACGACCTGGTTGATCATCTGACGCGCAGTACGCCGCTGAGCCGCGGCGAGGCACTGCGGGTGATCCAGGACGTCCTCGCGTACTTCGACGAGACGACGGAGGCGTACGTCCGTCGCCGCCACCGCGAACTCCAGGGTCAGGGCCTGGTGAACGCGGAGATCTTCGAACGGATCGAGGCGGACCTGAACTACCGCGCGGTCGCGCCGCCGACCCTCTCACTGAGGCAGCTGCGCCGCATCGTCTACGGCTAGCGGTGGCCCCGGCCACCCGAGCGACAGAAATATAGGGGAAAGCGTTCTATGTGCGGAATCGTCGGATACATCGGCAGGCGTGACGTGGCCCCGCTGCTCCTGGAAGGGTTGCAGCGGCTGGAGTACCGGGGCTACGACTCGGCCGGTGTGGTGATCACCGGCCCGAAGGCCAGCGGGCTCAAGATGATCAAGGCCAAGGGACGGGTCCGGGACCTGGAGGCCCGCGTCCCCAAGCGCTTCAACGGCACCACCGGCATCGCCCACACCCGCTGGGCCACCCACGGCGCCCCCTCCGACGAGAACGCCCACCCGCACCTGGACGCCTCCGGCAAGGTCGCCATCGTCCACAACGGCATCATCGACAACGCCTCCGACCTGCGCGCCAAGCTCACCGCCGAGGGCGTGGAGTTCCTCTCCGAGACCGACACCGAGGTCCTCACCCACCTCATCGCCCGCAGCGACGCCCCCACCCTGGAGGAGAAGGTCCGCACGGCGCTGCGCCTGATCGAGGGCACCTACGGCGTCGCCGTGCTGCACGCCGACTTCGCCGACCGGATCGTGGTCGCCCGCAACGGCTCCCCGGTCGTCCTCGGGATCGGCGAGAAGGAGATGTTCGTCGCCTCCGACGTGGCGGCGTTGGTCACCCACACCCGTCAGATCGTCACCCTCGACGACGGCGAGATGGCGACCCTGAAGGCCGACGACTTCCGCACCTACACCACCGAGGGCACCCGCACCACGGCCTCCCCGACCACCGTGGAGTGGGAGGCCGAGTCGTACGACATGGGCGGCCACGACACGTACATGCACAAGGAGATCCACGAGCAGGTCGACGCCGTGGACCGGGTGCTGCGCGGCCGGATCGACGACCGGTTCTCCACCGTGCACCTCGGCGGGCTGAACCTCGACGCCCGCGAGGCCCGTGCGGTGCGCCGGGTGAAGATCCTCGGCTGCGGCACCTCGTACCACGCGGGGATGATCGGCGCCCAGATGATCGAGGAGCTGGCCCGCATCCCCGCCGACGCCGAGCCCGCCTCGGAGTTCCGCTACCGCAACCCGGTGGTGGACCCGGACACCCTCTACATCGCGGTCTCCCAGTCCGGTGAGACGTACGACGTGCTGGCCGCCGTCCAGGAGCTGAAGCGCAAGGGCGCCCGGGTGCTCGGCGTGGTCAACGTGGTCGGTTCGGCGATCGCCCGGGAGGCCGACGGCGGGGTGTACGTGCACGCGGGTCCCGAGGTGTGCGTCGTGTCCACCAAGTGCTTCACCAACACCACCGTCGCGTTCGCGCTGCTCGCCCTGCACCTGGGCCGCACCCGCGACCTGTCGGTGGCGGACGGCAAGCGGATGATCGAGGGGCTGCGCCGGCTGCCCGGCCAGATCTCGGAGATCCTCAAGCAGGAGGACGACATCAAGCGGCTGGCGAAGGACTTCGCCGAGGCCCGCTCGATGATGTTCATCGGCCGGGTGCGCGGCTACCCGGTGGCCCGCGAGGCGTCCTTGAAGCTCAAGGAGGTCTCCTACATCCACGCCGAGGCGTATCCGGCCTCCGAGCTGAAGCACGGCCCGCTGGCACTGATCGAGCCGGCGCTCCCGACGGTCGCGATCGTCCCCGACGACGACCTGTTGGAGAAGAACCGCGCGGCCCTGGAGGAGATCAAGGCCCGCAGCGGTCGCATCCTCGCGGTGGCCCACCAGGAGCAGGAGAAGGCCGACCGGACGATCGTCGTGCCCAAGAACGAGGACGAGCTGGACCCGATCCTCATGGGCATCCCCCTGCAACTGCTGGCGTACCACACGGCGTTGGCCCTCGGTCGGGACATCGACAAGCCGCGCAACCTCGCCAAGTCCGTGACGGTGGAGTAGCCGTACGCACCAGTGGCCCCCGTACGGCTGCCCTGCGGCGTACGGGGACCACTCGGGTGCCGGGGGTGCCCACCGCCCCGGCTGCCGCTGCCTCAGCCGGTGGCCGTCACCCCCCGGCCGGCAGCGCGTCGGGGGAGGGCGGTCGGCCAGTGCGCGAGGGCGGCGGTGGCCGCGTACCAGGCGACGAGGCCGGCGACGGCGGCGAACCAGCCCCCGATCTCGGCGAGGGAACCCGATTCGGCGAACTGCCCCACGGCGAGCAGCAGGAGGGCGACGGCCGTCAGCCCGTAGGTGCCCCGGTCCAGGAGCGGGTCACTGGGCGCACCAGCGGTCAGGCTCACCGCGACCAGCGCGAACAACAGCAGGAACAGGCCGGCCGCGTTGTGCGACACCAGCCCGTCGGCGCCGATCCCCCAGGTGAACCAGAGGGCGCCGAACGCGGCGAACGCCGTGCCGGTGAAGGTGTCCTGGTCGCGTAGGGCCAACAGGCCGGCGAGGAACAGCGTGACCCCGCCGACGTAGGTGGCGAGGGTGACGGCGTCGGCCGCCGTGACGCCGTCGATGACTCCGGTGTGACCGACGCCGAAGGCCAACAGCGTGAGGCCGAGCGCGAGATGACCGAGGGTGGAGGTGCTGCTTCCCGCTGAGACTTGGCTGTTCACGGCGGGCTCCCTTCGCATGCAGTCGTGCTGCTTGGTGTGGGGCCGCTGGGTTGCGACCCGCGAGCGCTATGTACCCGCCAGTCGGTCACGATCCACCCCTACGCGCGAGTAGATTTGTCGACCTTCAGCACCCGCGCGCGCCGGGCGCGCGAAACGGGGAAGTACCGCATCTCGTGTGGGGCCACCGGGAGTTCAGGTTCCCTGGGCGCCCCGAGCACCCAGAGTTCCCGGAGTGTCTGGAGTGTCTGGAGCGTCTGGTGCGCCCTGCCGTGCGGATGTCACGAACGGGGCGGAAGTGGCCACCGAAGGGCGGCGGGTTACGGGATGACGACGACCGGGCGCTGCGCACGGCGGGCCAGCCGTCCGGCGACGGAGCCGAAGATCCGCCCGACGATGCCGTGCGTGGAGCCCACCACGATGGCGTCGGCCTCGTACTCCCGGCCGACCTCCTCCAGTTCGTGACAGATGTCGCCACCGCGCTCCACCAGGATCCAGGGCACCTCTGCGAGGTAGTCCGCGCAGGCGAGTTCGAGGCCCAGGACCTCCGTGCGGTGATCGGGCACGTCCACGAAGACGGGGGGTTCGCACCCGGCCCAGACCGTGGTGGGCAGCCGATTGGCCACGTGCACGATGATCAGGCCGGAGCCCGAGCGGTGGGCCATGCCGATGGCGTAGGCGAGGGCGCGTTCGCTGGAGGTGGACCCGTCGAAGCCGACGACGACTCCGTGCTTGAAGGCGGGATCGCAGGGGTGACGTGACTCTTCCGCCGCCAGCGGGTCGGCCGTCGGATCGACGACCTGGCGCTTGCGGTCCGCGGGTTCGAAGGATTCGTGACCGGCCATGGGTGTCTCGGCGAAGAAGATCCTCTGAGGAGGGGCGGCTGCTTGCTGTGTTCGCTGTCTTCTCGGGGATGCGGCTGTCAAGGAAGGTCAAGTGTGCCGGGAGGGCCGGCTGGTCGATCCGGGCGGGCTGGTCGGACGGGAACGGTGGTGAAGGTCCGATACCCGGAGCCGTGTCCGGGAATCATCTTCCCAACCCCCTACCCCCAAGGGTACGGCGACACTCCCCTCCTGCCCAGCGAGCCGTGCCCGCCCCGAAGAGCGCGCACTCGACGCCGCGCGCACCACAGGGCACGTCTCGGCGACGCACCCCGGAGCATGCACGAGCGGCCGGCCCGCTGGCAATGGTGACTGGCGGGTACAGCCGCTTCCGGTCCGGAGGGGGTGCGGTCTCGGACAGCAGTTGGTTCAATATCAGACGACCTCCACTTGACCGTTATGGACGCTATACGCCGTATAGACGCCCAGGGCCACCATCTCCCGACCCCCATGCACCCTCCCCCCGCCACCACCCCGCACCCACGGGACCCCCCGCCCCCCGCCCCTACGCCGCACCCACCGCCACCCCCGACGGGCAGTCCGCACGGTGACCCCGGGGCGGGTGCGGGCGTTGGTCTTTGCGAACCCTTGCCCATGGCTGTGCAAACACCCCCACTACCCCTCCCCCGCCACCCGGCGGGACCACCACGACCGGGACGGCACACGGGGCGACCCCCTCGGCACACCCTCCCCCTCCCACCCCCCTCACCACCCCCAAGAACCTCGCAGGAGCAACCGAAACGCCGGGGCACCCCGACCGGGCGACGGAGCGGCACCGCACGACACGCCCCCCGAGGCGGCGCCGCCCCGCGACACGACTCCGCAGGGGCGTACACCGCATGAACGTGTCGACACCGGGCACCCGCCGGGCAGCTGACCGATTCCGGCGTACAGCTACGAAAGATTTCAGCCAACTTGGCTAGGGGTCGCTTTCTTTGGTCCAGACCCCTCCCACCCCCGCTCCCACCAGGAAAGAAAGGAGCGGCGGCCGGTTTCGCACCCTACGTGGACCGGCCATGCGCCGAATGCGCACTTCCCTGAGCGCTCCCGGAGTGCCACGCTTCGTGATCGAATGCTTTACGCCAAGTTGCCATGTCGACAATGCACCGGGGTGCAGAAGTGGTCACGCGGGCACCACGGGACACAGTAGATTCGATCATGACTGTCTTACGGCGGGGGACTCGTGCAGGACCGAGGGGAATTGTGCTGGAGCGACAGGCCCGACACGTTAGGGACGCCGCGACCACTGAGGGGGGCTTAGCCACATGAGCCACGACTCCACGACCGCGAGCGACACCGTTGTCCGGAAACTATCCGGGCGCCGCCGCAGGGAAATCGTCGCGGTACTCCTGTTCAGCGGCGGCCCCATCTTCGAGAGTTCGATCCCGCTCTCGGTGTTCGGCATCGACCGCCAGGACGCCGGCGTACCCCGGTACCGCCTCCTGGTGAGCGCCGGCGAAGACGGACCGCTGCGCACCACCGGCGGACTCGAACTCACCGCGCCCCACGGCCTGGAGGCGATCGCCCGCGCCGGGACGGTGGTCGTCCCCGCCTGGCGGTCGATCACCGCGCCGCCCCCCGAGGAGGCGCTCGACGCACTGCGCCGCGCCCACGAGGAGGGCGCCCGGATCGTCGGCCTGTGCACGGGCGCGTTCGTGCTCGCCGCGGCCGGCCTCCTCGACGGACGCCCGGCCACCACCCACTGGATGTACGCACCGACCCTCGCCAAACGGTACCCGTCGGTCCATGTGGACCCGCGGGAGCTGTTCGTCGACGACGGCGACGTCCTCACCAGCGCGGGCACGGCCGCGGGCATCGACCTGTGCCTGCACATCGTGCGGACCGACCACGGCAACGAGGCGGCGGGCGCCCTCGCCCGCAGGCTGGTCGTGCCACCCCGGCGCAGCGGCGGCCAGGAGCGCTACCTCGACAGGTCTTTACCAGAAGAGATCGGCGCCGACCCCCTCGCGGAGGTCGTCGCCTGGGCCCTGGAGCACCTGCACGAGCAGTTCGACGTGGAGACCCTGGCGGCCCGCGCCTACATGAGTCGCCGGACCTTCGACCGACGGTTCCGTTCGCTCACGGGCAGCGCACCCCTCCAGTGGTTGATCACCCAGCGGGTCCTCCAGGCGCAGCGGCTCCTGGAGACCTCCGACTACTCGGTCGACGAGGTGGCGGGCCGTTGCGGCTTCCGCTCCCCCGTCGCGCTGCGCGGGCACTTCCGGCGTCAGCTGGGCTCCTCGCCGGCCGCGTACCGCGCGGCCTACCGGGCGCGCCGTCCGCAGGGCGAGAAGCTGCTCGACGCCGGTGCGCTGACCGGGCCGGACTCACCCGTACCGGCCCAGGCACGCCGGCCCGCCACGGCCGGTGCGCTGAGCCCGCACGGACACGTGTCCGCCGACCCGGGGCGGCACGCACACAGCTCGGACATGTACGCATCAGGGCTGATGGGACGCCCGAGCCTGCCCGGCCAGCGGAGCGCGCCTTAGGGTAAGACCCATGAACGATCGCATGGTGTGGATCGACTGCGAGATGACGGGCCTCTCGCTGGCGAACGACGCGCTCATCGAGGTGGCCGCACTGGTCACCGATTCCGAGCTGAACGTCCTCGGCGACGGAGTGGACATCGTGATCCGCCCGCCGGACGAGGCGCTGGAGACCATGCCCGAGGTGGTGCGGCAGATGCACACCGCCTCGGGCCTCCTCGCCGAGCTGGCGGGCGGCACCACGCTGCCCGACGCCCAGGAACGGGTCCTCGCGTACCTGCGCGAGCACGTGAAGGAACCGGGCAAGGCCCCGCTGTGCGGAAACTCGGTCGGCACCGACCGCGGTTTCCTCTCCCGGGACATGCCCGAGCTGGAGTCCTACCTCCACTACCGGATCGTGGACGTCTCCTCCGTCAAGGAGCTGGCCCGACGCTGGTACCCGAGGGCGTACTTCAACAGCCCCGACAAGAGCGGCAACCACCGGGCGCTCGCGGACATCCGCGAGTCGATCGCCGAGCTGCGCTACTACCGGGAGGCGATCTTCGTCCCCCAGCCCGGACCCGACTCGGAAACCGCTCGGACGATCGCCGCGCGTCATGTGGTGCCCGCCGCCCCGACCCCGTAGAAACACGTGCGCGAGCACCCTCCAGGACCCTGTACACTTTTTCTCGGCCGGTCGGTAAACCGCAAGGTGAACCGCCGCTCGTGGTGGGTGTAGCTCAGCTGGTAGAGCACCTGGTTGTGGTCCAGGATGTCGCGGGTTCAAGTCCCGTCACTCACCCTCAATGATCAAGGGTCGACCTGCACGCCGGGTCGGCCCTTGATCCGTTTCACGGGAACAGTGCGCGCCGGTCGGGTCAGCGTGGGGTCAGCGCCCGCCGCGCCCCGTGGATCACGTTCTGTGCGTCGGCTCCGTACACCGCGGACGCCTGCAACGTCTTCCAGGTGCGGAGATACAGAGCGATGTTCGCGGCGTCGTCGAGCCACAGTTCCGCGTGCCAGTCCTCAGTGGCGACCAGTCGCTCATCGAGGATCCAGAATCCGTTGGCGGCCGGGATACGCAGCGACGCACCCAGCGGGATGACGCCGAGCTCTACGGTGTCCATGCCGATCGTCCCGGCAAGCCGGTCTAGCTGTGCGACGAGCACCTGCGGCGGGCACACCAGGGCACGCAGGGCTGCTTCCCACACGAGCGCGCGCAGTAGACGACCCCCCTGGTACAGCCACGTCTGCCGCTCCATCCGGGAGCGCACAGCGGCGTCGGTGTCCCGGACTGTCCCGTGGAGGTCGGCGTACCGCAGGAACACGGCCCGTGCGTAGTCCGCGGTCTGGAGCATGCCAGGAATGACGGACTCCTCCCAGACCTGGATGAGTCGGGCCTGATCGACGGCACCGTTCCAGGTGTCCTGGACCGGGCGGTGCCCGGCGCCGAGCTGGCGGCGCCAGGACCGGATGTGTGACTCGAAACCCTGGAGGCGGGCCAGCAGTTCACTGGCCAGGTTCGGGTGCCCAGTGGCATCGGCCCAGTCGCGTAGATCATCCGGGGTGGCGGTCTGTCGACCGCCCTCCAGCTTGTAGATCTTCGAGTGCGGCCAGCCGAGCAGCTGCGCCAGCTGGGGCCCGGTGAGACGACCATCAGGGGCGGACAGGCGCAACTCGCGTAAGCGTGCGCCGAGGGCCTCTCGCGCCTGCTGGTAGTCGGTACTCACCGGCGCCGGTTCAGCCCTTCAGGTCGAGGCGGGCTGCGAACTGGTCGTAGGGGATGGACGCGCTCGTGGCCCCGTCCCGGACCTGGCAGTAGCGAAGCACTTCGGCGGGCTCTGTGATGACCTCGACGTCGTGGAAGGCGTCTTCGTCATCGAAGCGGAGGATCGCCACGAGGCGGGAGTCGAACAGCCAGAAGTCCTCGGCGGGCAGGCGTGCCCGCCCGGCGTCCTGGCGCCAAACGCACCTGGCGTCCTCGCCCGTGGCCGCATTGCACCGGGCGTAGGAGAGGAGGAACAGCTGCCCCTCGGTCGGCGGCTGGTCGATGACACGGACCCGGCCCACGTACTTCCCGGCAGAGGTCTGGCTGGTGATGTTCCGGCACCAGTCGCTGTCGATGTCCATGGGCGCGGTGCCGGTCTTGAGGAACTCTGCGTATCCCTCGTCGTCACGGTCGGAGGCGTAGCCACGACGGGTCTCAAGGTGCCAGGCCGAGTGTTCGAAGGTCTGGAAGAGCTGGCTGAACTCGTCGAGGTCGATCAGCTTGGGCACGCGGTCCATCTCCTTGGGGCCGTGGTTAACGAGCAGTTCGCGGGGCACGGCCACCGCGGCATCGCCGGGTCCGAAGTGTTGCAGCTGGGCCAGGTCAGACGGGTCCGTGAGCGGACGGCCTTGGACGATGATCTCGTCACTGTTGACGTCCTCGTGTACGGCAGGGCACGCGCCGTTCTTGCTGTCGGTGCCGTTGAACCTGAGCTGTCGCGCCATGGTTCCCCTCCGTTGCCGATGTGTCGCCTTCAGCATCGTCACGCCGGGCACCTGGTACACAGCGTGCCCCCCGTTTCGTGAGACTACGAGAGAACAACTGGCCAGACCACGAGAACATTCGCGACCACGGCATGGCAGTGCGGGCCGCGGCCTCCGTACGGTCCCGACATGACCAACCCGCAGTCGACCGACATCGACCCCTTCTCCGCGGTCGTCGCCTTCGCGCCCGAGCCGGAGACGACTCCGCCTGAGCTGCTGACCGACCGGCTGGTGGAGTGGGCCGCTGAAGTGGACCACTCGATGCGGGCCGCGGTCACCGCGCTCCTCCAGGAGGACGTCATCCTGGCCCGAGCGGATGTCCGTGCCCTGCTCCTGGTCGACACGGGGATGCGGGTGTACTGCGAGTGGACCCGGTTCGAGGACCAGTACCGCAAGGCCCTCGTCCTCGACACGAGCGAGCGGGCGTTCCTCGACTTCGTCGTGGCGATCGCCTTCCCGCGGACGGTGCCCTTGTGGCCGCTGGAACACCTGGGTGAGCGGCGCCTCGCGATCATCCTGCGGGCACTGGCCGCACGCGGAGGGTCGGACACGATCGCGGTGGGGGTGCGTACGTGACGGTTTCCCCCACGGCCGCGTTCAGGCCCCGCGGCGGTCCGCGGTCTCCTCCTGGCGGCGGCGGAGGACCGGCGTCAGGTAGTCGACGGGCCGGCCGCCCAGTTCCCCGGCCACCTCGGTCAGCTCGGCGAGCGAGCGGACGAAGGCGATCCGGTCCAGCTCCGGTTCGCGCCCCTCGGCCCGCTCGGCGGACGCCAGGGCATCGAAGCGGGCGCGCAGCTCCTCGGCCGACCGGGGCGGGGCGAGGTGGACCACGCCCAGGCTGCCGTTGCCGCCCCGGGTGATCCCCCACAGCCGCGGCTGCGGGGGATCGAGCTCCACTCCGACCTCCTCGACCAGTTCCCGAGCCGCCTCCCGGGCCAGCGCCGCCTGGTCCAGCGCCGCCCCGGGCGCCGGCGGCTCCACGCCGCCGCCGGGCAGCAGCCACCGCCCCGGGGAAGCCGTCCAGGACGCCATCCGGCCCGCCAGCAGGCTCCCGTCGTCCACCGGCTGGATGACGCTCACGAACAGCGAGGGCAGCCAGTCGGTGTTGCCGGGCACGCGGCGCAGGGCGCGGTGCCGGAAGGTCAGTCGGGCCCAGGAGACGGTGAGGTCGCCGTCCTGCGGGCCACCGTGCCGCTCCAGCCCCGCGCAGCCCGTCACGGGCCCGTCGAAGAGGTGCGGATTGGCCCGGACCGCCTCGTCCCAGATCCGGTCCCGGGCCGCCTCGTCCTCGGGGGAGGGTTTCGGTGCCTCGACCTCGGCCAGGTGGATGCGGTGAACGTCCAGGAGTTCGGCGCCCGTTGCGGGGAGGGTGTCGGTCATCGGCCCATCGTAGGGTCGGGTGGACGGCCGCCACCTGCGACGCCACCCGACCCCACCCGCCGACCTACCGGGTCAGGACGAGGCCCGCGCCACGAGCTCCGTGGGCAGGACCACCTGACGCCCCGGGTCGCGACGGCGGGCGCGGGGGTCCTTGGCGATCTCGTCCAGCAGCACCCCCGTCATGGTGCGGCCCATGTCCTCGATGGGCTGCCGGACGCTCGTCAGCGGAGGGTCCATGTGGCGGGCGATCGCGGAGTCGTCGAAGCCGACGAGGGCCACGTCGTCGGGAATCCGGCGCCCCCGGGCGCGCAGGGCCTGCCGGGCGCCCGCCGCCATCACGTCGGAGGCGGCGAACACCGCGTCCACGTCGGGCCGGCGGTCCAGCAGTTCGGCCATCGCCCGCTGCCCGCCCCGCTCGGTGAAGTCGCCGGGGGCCACCAGTTCCTCCTCCACCCGGCGGCCCGCCTCGCGCAGGGCGTCACGGTAACCGTCCACCCGGCGCCGGGCCCCGTACACATCGGGACGGCCGGTGATCGTGGCGACCGTGCGGCGTCCCCGGGCGACGAGGTGGGTGACGGCGGCCCGTGCACCCGCGTAGTTGTCCGCGTCGACGGCCGGCAGGAGTTCCCGCCCCGACCGACGCCCGCTGATCACCGTGGGGATGTAGAGCTGCGCGAGCAGGTCGGGCAGCGTGTCGTCGACGTGGACGGAGACCAGCAGCACCCCGTCCACCCGGTGGGCCGCCAGATACTGCGCGAGGCGCCGCCGCTCACGGTCACTGCCGGCGAACACCATCAGCAACTGGAGTTCCGTCTCGGCCAGTTCGGCACCGATTCCGCGCAGGATGTCGGAGAAGTACGGTTCGGCGAAGAACCGGGTCTCGGGCTCGGGAACGACCAGGGCGACCGCGTCCGTGCGGTTCGCGGCGAGCGCCCGGGCCGCCGTGTTGGGGACGTAGCCCAGTTCCGCGATGGCCGACTGGACGGTGGCCCGCGTGGTGTCGCTGACCCGTGGCGAGCCGTTGATCACCCGGGACACCGTGCCCCGGCCCACGCCCGCGCGGGCGGCGACCTCCTCCAGGGTGGGTCGTCCGCTGCCCCGCCCACGTGCCCCTTGAACCGTCATCACCGGCAGCCTCCCGTAGTAGCTCCGCAGCCTGACCCGGCTCGGTCCGCATCCCGGACGTCGGCGGTCCTCGGTGGTGCCGCACCGCGACCGGACGCCCGCACCACCGCACCGCCGTTCGGCGGGTGCCGCTCCGGAAGAGGCCAGGAATCTAGCAGCCTTCCGGCCGGGCCCCGTACGACCGCGCACCGGTCGGACTGCTACCGGACGCGGGCCGAACGGGAAGTTGACCGGGCCCGGGTCCGGGGCCGGGTCCGGACCCGGGCTCGGCGACTGAGCCCGGTGCGCCCCGGCCGCGTGGGGGAAGCGTCGGCCGGGGCGCAGGGTGGGGGTGGTGCCGTGGGGGGCGTGGGGGTTCCTTCTCTTCTGTGCGGGAGCTTGGGGGATCTCCTTGGGGGACTTTCTCGGGGAACTTCTTGTGGGGGGGCGGGCCGGCCGGGCGTGGAGGAAGGGGGCCCGGGCCGGCCCGGTCTGGGGGACCAGGTGGGGGGAATCCAGTGGGGATGTTCCGGTCAGGAACCTGGACCCTGGCGGTGGATCGAACGGCGACCGCCTTGGTGCGGGCGGAGCCGGGCTCCTCCCGGCCGGTGCGGATGGCCCGGTCCGGGAGGTCGTGCGCGGGGTGGGGGGAGGAGTCCGCGAACGAGGCGATCACCGTGCGGGTCCCGCGCGTGGGGAGCGGGACCGGGTGTGGGGGGCCGCGAGGGGCTGGGGGACCCGCTCGCAGTGGGTGTGGCACTGCCCGTGGCCCGTCGGGACGGCTGTGGGGTGGCGCCGTCGTCGAAGGAACCGCGGGCGTGGGTGGGCTGCCGGTCCGCCGGGTCCTGGCCGCCGTTGGCGGCGAACCCGGCGGAGACGGTCCGGCCCGGGCCCGACTCCCCGTACCGGGAGGCGGAACTCACGGTGAAGTGCTGTCCGTTGACCGTGGAGATCGCGTCCCGTGGAGCGTGGGGCCCAGTACCCGACGGCAGGTCGGACGTGGGGGTCCGGTCCGTCTGGGGAGTGTCCGGTCCGTTCGACGCCGCGCGCAGGCCGGGGTAACCGCCCGGCCCCGCACTGAGCTCGGTGCGCACGGCGTCGACCGTCGCGGCCCGGGTCGCACCCCTCGCTCGACGGGCACCCGGAACGACGACGGGCGCGGCGAGGGGCGCGGCGACCGCTTGGGGGCGGCTTCCGGTCCGACATCGCTGCGGCGTGGTCATGGGGTTCCTGTCTCGGGGGTACGGGGTGTGGCGTCCCCCTGGGGGAGGGGCGCGGTCAGCACGCTAGCGACTGGGAGTCCGGCAATTCGCCCCCCGGTGCCACATCAAGGCCCTTCTTATGCCGCTCTTAAGGACCACATGGGAGAGCGAAAAGGGAATCCCCTACGAGACCCGGTGATCCGGGGGCACGGAAGCTCGTTCCCCCGCGTCCCGGAGACGCGGGGGTGGTCCGTTCGGGACCACCGGGCGACGTCCCCGGTGCCCGTGCTCCCCGCCCGAGCGGAAGGTCCCCGTCCGGGCCGGGCCGACCGGGTCCCCTGTCCGGCCCGGACGCTTCGCCCCGCCCCGCCAGGCAACGGAACCGCTCCCCACCTGGGCAGGCAGCGGCCCGAGTGCTCCGGAACGGGTCCGACCCAGGTCCGGGGCAACCTGCGGCGCTACGGGGCCCGCACCAGGTGGGCAACAGCCCCGCCAGGGCCGGGAAACGTCCCAGGCACCCCGGAACGGGATCACCCCGCCCCCGGACGGCATGCGGCCCCGGCCCGGTACGGGAATCCGTCCCGCACCGACCGGGGGCGGCCCCGCCCGGGGCGATTGGCGGCCCTGTCCGGGGCGGGGAACAGCTCCCGTTCGGAGTGGGAATCGGTCCGGCCCGCGACGGAGACGGTCCGGCTGCGGGCAACAACCCGACCCCGGAGGCCCCGCCCCGGGCAAGCGCACAGCCGAACCCGTGGCACGAGAACCCGTCCGCCTCGGAAGAGGGTCAGCCCGCCCGCGGACGCGAACGGCCGAGCCGGGCGGGAGAACAGCCCCCGTCACGGGCCGGAGTCGCCCCCACCCCGGACGGGAAACAGCCCGGCTCCGGACGAACACAGCCCCTCCCCCGGGCAGGGAACAGCCCGGGCCCGCATCGGAAACCGCCCTACCCCGGCCGGGGAACGCTCGGACCAGTGACGGGCAACAGCCCAGCCCCAGACACGTAGACGAAGAACGGTCCGACCCCGGACGGGGAACAGCCCCGGCCCGGGCAGGAGACAGCCCAAACTCGGACGCGAACACGCGAACACGCGAACACGCGAGCCCGGAGCAGCCCGGAGCAGCCCGGAGCAGCCCGGAGCAGCCCGGAGCAGCCCGGAGCAGGGAACGGTCCCGCCCCCGGCCGGGAATCGGTCCGACCCGGGACGGGAAACGGCCGGGCTCCGGAGGCGGAGAGGGCCGGACCGGGCAGGGTGCGGCCCGAGCCGGCCGAGCGCCGGGCGGAAGGCGGGCCCACCCCACGCGGAGAACCAGCGCGAGCAAAGGCGAACCGCACCGGTCAGGCCCTGCGCAGGGCGAACCTCCGCTTCCGCGCCTTGCCCCGGTGCGCCCGCCCCGGAACCCTCGCCCCGCCCACCTGGATCCACACGCGGATCTCCGCCCCGCCGAGGACGGAGTGCCCGATCCGTACGTCCCCGCCGGTCGCCTCGGCCATCCGGCGCACGATGTCCAGCCCGAGCCCGGTGGACCCCTCCTTGCCCGACCCGGCCCCCCGGGTGATCGCCGCGGTGGGGTCGGCGATGCCGGGTCCCGCGTCGGACACCAGCACGATCACCGCGTCGTCCCCGTTGTGGACGTCCACGGCGAAAGCGGTTCCCTCCGGGGTGTGCCGGAACACGTTGCCGAGCAGCGCGTCGAGCGCGGCGACGAGGTCGGGCCGCGCCACCGGGATGCGCACCGGCCGCTCCACGCCGGCGACCCGCACCTTGCGTCCCTCGTCCTCGGCGAGCGCCGACCAGAAGTCCATCCGCTCCCGGATGACCTCGGCCGCGTCGCAGCCCGCCCCGGGCCCCACGGCCGCGGTCTGCGGCTTGGCCTCCCGGGCGGTGCGGATGATGGTGTCGACCTCGCGTTCGAGCTGGTGGACGGCGGCCCGGGTCTGTTCGGCGGCCGGACCGTCACCGAGGCTCGCGGCGTTCAGCCTGAGGACGGTCAGCGGGGTGCGGAGCCGGTGCGAGAGGTCGGCGGCGAGTTCGCGTTCGTTGGCGAGGAGTTGCACCACCTGGTCGGCCATCGAGTTGAAGGCGACGGCGGCGAGCCGTAGTTCCTTGGGGCCCTCCTCCGGGACGCGCGCCCCGAGTTTGCCCTCCCCGAGTTCCCCGGCCGCCCCGACGAGCCGCTGCGCGGGCTGCACCATCCGCCCGCCGAGCCGGTCGGCGACCGCGACGGAACCGATGACGAGGCCGACGCCCACCCCGGCGAGCACCAGCCACGCCATGGTGACGCCCTTGCCGACCTCCTCGTCCGGAACGAACACCTCGACCACGGCGACCCGGTTGTACTTGAGGCCCACGACGTGCAGCAGTGCCGAACCGCCCTCCACCTTCATGATGGACGTCCGCGCGTAGCTGCGGGAGTTCGAGATGATCTGGTCGCTGACCCGCTGGTGTCCGACTTCGACGGACGATCGGTCGCCCGCGGCGGGCACGTGCACGGCCATCCGCTTCTTCTCGCCGAGGTCGGTGGAGGCCACCGCGCCGGCGAGCCGGTCCTCGTCGGTGGTGATGGTGAGCATCGGCGCGAAGGCGGCGGCCTGCCGTTCCGCGTCCGAGATGGCCCGGTCCCGCGCCATCTCCTTGATCACCAGTCCGAGGGGGACGGCGAAGGCGACGACGACCATCGTGGTGACTGCGAGGCATACCTTGACGAGCGCCCATCTCATCGCGGCGGCTCCAGCTTCACACCGACCCCGCGCAGGGTGTGGAGGTAGCGCGGCCGGGCCGCCGTCTCCCCCAGTTTCCGCCTCAGCCACGACAGATGGACGTCGATGGTCTGGTCGTCACCGTAGGACTGCTGCCACACCTCGGCGAGCAGCTCCCGGCGGGCGACGACCACCCCGGGTCGTCCGGCGAGGAACGCCAAGAGGTCGAACTCCCTTCGCGTCAGATCGAGTTGCACACCGTCGAGTTCGGCCTGACGGCGCAGCGGGTCGATGGACAGGCCGCCCACCTGGATGACCCGACTGGGCGGCGCCTCCACCGAAGCGCTCCGGGAGCGGCGCAGCACCGCGGCCATGCGGGCGGACAGGTGCTCCACGGAGAACGGTTTCGTCAAGTAGTCGTCGGCACCGTCGTTGAGGAGGCGGACGATCTCGTTCTCGTCGTCGCGCGCGGTCGCCACGATCACGGGGACGTCGGTCAGCCCGCGCAACATCTTCAGAGCCTCCGAACCGTCGAGGTCGGGCAGACCGAGGTCCAGGATGACCAGGTCGAACGGGAAATGCGCTACTTCGCGCAGCGCCTCCAGGGCCGTTCCGACGCTACGTACCGTGTGGGACGCCTCGGTGAGATGCCGGATGAGGGCCGAGCGGACGAACTGATCGTCTTCGACCACGAGCACACGTGCCATGGGCGGCAACCGTACGCCATGTGGGTGATCGCCGGTTTGCGCGGGACGAAGGCGACCGAGGGGGCGACAGGGCGGGTTGGGGTGGGGCAAGATGGCCGACGATGCGCAGGGGACTCCTTCACTTCTCGGCTTGGACGCTCGCCACGGGTGCAGCGGTCACCTTGTCATGGTGGGGCGTCCACACCGTCATGTCCGGAACGGCCTACGCTCCGCCGGTCGCCTTGCCGATCACCGGGGAGGAGGACGCGCCGTCGGCGGAGGCGAAGCTGCCCTCCGACGGACCCGTCCCGCCCCCGCCGAAGTCGACCGCGCCGGCCACCACGCCCGGGGTCGGCGGCGCGACGCAGCGCCCGCAGCCCGGCCCCACCACGCAGCAGCCCACCGCTCCGTCCAAAGGGAAACCGAGCGCACAGGGGTCCGCCAGCTCCGGAGCTCCGGAACCCATGGGCTCGGCCGAGTCGGAGTCCGACTCCAGCAACATCAAGAGCTATCCCACCAAGGGCGGACGGGTCGTCATCGACATGGCGCCCACCTCCGCGGAGCTGGTGTCGTCGACGCCCGCCCCGGGGTGGACCATGCAGGTGTGGGAGGGCGACCAGTGGATGCGCATCGACTTCTCGAAGGGTGAGGAGCGGGTCACGGTGAGCTGCACCTGGCACACGGGAACGACCGAGACGAAGATCAACAACTACTGACGGAAGGCGTCGGGGGGCGGGGCCGGGGAAGCGGTGGCCGTGCCGTCGTGGACCGGGGGCGCGCCCGCGGTGAAGTCACTCAGCGCACGTCCGTGTTCGACGCGGGCCGGGTGCGGGTCGGTGGCCGCGCGGCGGGTGAGTTCCGGGACGGACAGCAGGACGTCCGCGGCGACGAGGACCGCGTTCCCGAAGCGACGCCCGCGGAGCACCGGGGCCTCGGCGATGAGGGCCAGTTCGGGGAAGACGGTGCCCACCGTGGCGAGTTGGGCGCGCAGATGGGCGAGCGGACCGCCGTCGGCGATGTTCGCCGCGTAGTGGCCGCCGGGCGCCAGCACCCGCCGCACCTCGGTGACGAACTCGACGGTGGTGAGGTGGGCGGGGGTCCGGGCGCCGCTGAACACGTCGGAGACGACCAGGTCGGCCCATCCCTCGGGCAGCTTGCCGAGCGCTTCGCGGGCGTCGAGCGTGCGCACCCGGACCCGTGCCGGTTCCAGGGGGAGTTCGGTGCGCACCAGGTGGACGAGGGCGGCGTCCCGTTCCACGACCTGTTGGGTGGACCGGGGCCGGGTCGCGGCGACGTAGCGGGCGAGGGTGAAGGCGCCCCCGCCGAGGTGCAGCACCTTCAGGGGGCGGCCGGGCGGGGCCACCAGGTCCACGACGTGGCCGAGTCTGCGCTGGTACTCGAAGGCGAGGTGCGCGGGGTCGTCCAGGTCGACGTGCGACTGGGGGGCGCCGTCGACGAGGAGCGTCCAGGCGCGGGGCCGGTCCGGGTCGGGGAGCAGTTCGGCGCGTCCGCCGTCGACGTCCGCGAGGACCGACTCCCGCCGTTCCCGGCGGCCCCGTTCCCTCGTCCGTCCGCGTGCCATGCGGCCATTATCGCCGGGCCGTGCCGGCCGGCGCCCGGTGGGGCCGTGGGTGACGGGCGCCGGTGGTCAGCAGCAGTTGTCGGCGGCCTCGATCATCCGCGCGGCCTCGTCCAGCGCCTCGCGCAGCACTGCGGGGTCGGTCACCCGGTGGGCCGCCCCGGGCGGCAGCAGCCATCCGACGTCGGCGACCGGTGGTTCGGGTGGGGCGTCCGCCGTGCAGGACGGGGCGTCAAGCGCCGGGGGCGGCGCGGCCGGGGCGGGGGCGGCGGGCGGAGCGGCCCGGCCGGTGGTCCGGGTGCAGGCGCTGCCGGGAACGTCCCAGCCGTCCGCGGTGCCCGGCGGCACCAGGAAGCCGAGCATCCGGCACCGGTTGTCGTGCAGGACGGGGCCCACCGACTCGGCCGCGGCGCGGCGCAGGATGTCCACCGCCTCCAGTCCCTGCCGGGCGGGGACCGTCACCAGGTCGCAGCCGGCGACGGCGCCCCGGGCCAGCGGCAACGCCCGCTCGCCGCACGCCTGAGCGGTGACCGCACCGGGGGGCCGGGGCAGTGGCTCGGGCGTCTCACCCGGTGGCGCTTGCGGTGCACCGGGTGCGCTGGGTGTCCTCCCGGTCTCCCACACGGAACCCCTCCTCGGTCGCGGGTCGGTGACGGTCGGCTGCCCGTCCAGGGGGTCCAACGCGGGGCCCGCGTCAACAGCTACGGCGCCACGCCGCCGCAAAGCATGGCAGTTCATGGCAGAACGTGGGTGAGATATCCGGTTTGTAGCCAAACCCTGGGTGAGGGGTCGATCACAGCCGGTACGTTCGGGCCTCGCCGGACCGGTGCGGGAACACGGCGCACGGTCAACCGGTCCGGGCCGTGACGCCCCGCGGGGGTCCGGCACCAGCGTCACGAGAGGTTCCGGCCATGGCGTCGTCACCGAGGCCCTCCCAGGGAGCGTCGACCGGGCGGGTCCCCCCACCGGACCCGCCGCCCCCACCATCCCCACCACTCCCACTCCAGGCACCGCCACTCCAGGCACCGCCACTCCAGGCACCGGCGCCCTCGCTCCCGGCGCCCCGGGCGAACGCGGTCTTCCGCGAGTTGCGCGGGGCCAGGTCCCCCGGGGAGTTCGCCGCGGCGGTGCGTCGGGCGGCCCGGGAGATCGGGGAGCGGGTCAGCTGTGACGCCCGCTACATCGGTCGGGTGGAGGCGGGGGAGATCCGCTGCCCCAACTACGCGTACGAGCGGGTGTTCCTGCACATGTTCCCGGGTCGCACCCTCGCCGATCTCGGCTTCGCGCCCAGGTCGGCGGTCCGCGGCCGGAGCTCACGGGGCATTCCGGCACCGCGAGCCCTACCCGTCCCACCCATCCCGCCCGTCCCGCCCGTCCCGCCCGTCCCGCCCACCGGGCCGGCTGAGCCCGGTGAGCCCGCTAGGCCCGCTTGGCCCGGTAAAGCCGGTGAGCCCGGTGGGTCCACTGCCGGCGCCGGCCCCGGTGAGCCCACGGCCCCGGACGAGCCCGTACAGAGGTCCGCGCCCCGCGCGACCCGGAACCACGAGGAGAGCGACGTGCGGCGTCGCGCGTTCATGACCGGCTGCCCGGTCACGGTGGCTGCGTCACTCGGGTCACGGAGTGTGCTGGCCCCCCTGTCCCTGCCCGCCCCCACCGGGAGCGGCCCCGGACGGGCCGGCGCCGCCGAGGCCGAGGCGGTGGAGGAGGCGGTGCGACGCATCCGGGTCCTGGACGACCGGCACGGGGCGGACGGCCTCTACCGACGGGCGGCCGTCCCGCTGCGGACCGCCTTCGAACTGCTCGACGCGGCCACCGCCCGGCAGTCGACCGCCGACCGGCTGCACGCGGGCGCGGGCGAGCTGGCCATCTCGGTGGGCTGGCTGGCACACGACTCGGGCCGGTTCGCCGACGCCCGCTCGCACTACGCGGAGGCCCTGGCGACCGCCCGGACGTGCGGGGACGCGGGAGTGGAGGCGCACGCGTTCTGCAACTCGGCGTTCCTCGCCCGGGACGCGGGCCGCCCCCGCGAGGCGGTGCGCGCGGCCCAGGCGGCGCAGCGGGCGGCCCGGGGGCTCGGCTCGTCCCGGCTGCTGTCCCTGGTGGCGCTGCGCGAGGCGGGCGGCTGGGCCGGGCTCGGCGACCGCACCGGCTGCACCCGGGCGTTGACTCGGGCCCAGGCACTGTTCGGACGGGGCGCCTCGGACGACGACCCCGAGTGGATGTCGTTCTACGGCGAGGCGGAGCTGGCGGGGCTGGAGGCGCAGTGCTGGTCGGCGCTCGGGGAGTGGTCCCGGGCGGCCCGGCACGCGGAGCGCGCGGTGGCGCTCCAGGACCCGCACTTCACCCGGAACACCGCGCTGTACACCGCGGAACTCGCGGACGACCTCGCCCGCGCGGGGCGGCCCGGCGAGGCGGCGGCGGCCGGGCAGCGGCTGATCTCCCTGCTGGACGAGGTGCAGTCCTCGCGCATCGAGTCGATGTTGGCGACCACGGCACGGGTCCTGCTGCCGCACCGCGCGTCGACGGAGGTAGGCGGCTTCCTGGAGCGGTACGCGGCGATGCCGAGGCCCACCTGAGCCGTCCCCCTCCCCTCCCCGCCGAGTGGCGGGCGGGGAGCCACCGGGTGAACGGCGAGGCAACCGGTCGGGCGGTCCGTGCGTCTTCGGTGACCGGGATCGTCTGCCCTCGGAGTATCGATCGACACCGTAAGGTGGGCGGGCGGCCACGGCTGCTGCACGGAGTGAGGAGGTCTTGGATGCCGAAGCGTGAACCGTCCGCTGGCAGGACGGCGACCGGGACGGTACCGGGTCGGGCCCCCGTCCACCGGATCCGTTGGTGGACCGAACTGCCGCTGGTGCTCCTCGTCTACGGGGCGTACTCGGCGGGCCGGCTCCTCGCCCGCGGTGACGTGAGTACCGCCGTCGACCACGGGCTGGCGATACTCCGGGCCGAGAAGGCACTCTGGATGAACGCCGAGCACCCGCTCAACCGGCTGTTCACCGACCACACCTGGATCGGGGTCCCGGCCGACTTCTGGTACGCGTCCCTGCACTACGTGGTGACGCCGGCGGTGCTGATCTGGGTGTTCCGGTCCCATCGGGTCCACTACCGGGCGGCCCGCAGCTGGCTGCTGATATCCACCTTCATCGGGCTCATCGGCTTCACGCTGTTCCCCACCTGTCCGCCGCGCCTGCTCGAAGCGAGCCACGGGTTCGTCGACACCATGGCCCAGTACAGCTCCTACGGCTGGTGGGGCGCGGAGGCCAGCGCCCCGCGCGGGCTGGGCGGCATGACCAACCAGTACGCGGCGATGCCGTCCCTGCACGTCGGCTGGGCCCTGTGGTGCGGGGTGCTCCTGTGGAAGTACGGACGGGGCCCGCTGCTGCGGACGGCGGCGGTCGCGTACCCGCTGATCACGGTCATCGTGGTGATGGGCACCGCCAACCACTACTTCTTCGACGCGGTCGCCGGCGCCGCGGTGATGGGCCTCGGGCTGCTGCTGACCAAGCCCGCGCTGCGGTGCGCGGAGCGGCTGCGCGCCCGGTACGCGGGCGTGCGCCGGGTCGCCGTCGACGCGGACCTGACGGCCGGGGGTTCCCCGATTGTCGGTGGCGAGTGCCAGACTGCCGCGGGTGAGCGAATTCCCCGACAGCGCAAGCAGTCCGCCGAGGCCGCAGAACAGGGTCCCCGTCCCTCCGACGCGGGGGACAGCACTCCGGCACCGGCTCGCTGAGCTGCGCGGCCCCGCCGACGCCCAGGCCATGGACGCGCGTGCGCTGGCGGCCCTCGCCGTGAACCCGGGGTGCGGGCGCAGGGCGCTCCTCGACGGGGCGGGCGTGCACAAGGGGGAGGTCGCCGCGAAGCTCGGGGCGCCCGCCGTCGCCGGCCAGTCGCAGTTCGCGATCGTACGGGGGCACGCCTTCGAGGCCCGGGTCAAGGGCGACGGCGGCGCCGAACTGCTGCGGCTGGCCCACGAGCGGCTGGACCCGACCGCCCCCGCGCCCGTGGCCGGCGAGGCCCGGGTGCCGGTGCTGGGTACGGGGGGCGGGGCGCAGGCCCGGGTGGCGCGGACCTCGCTGGCGCTGCGCGAGGCGGCCCTGGCCCGGGGTGCGTGGACCCTGCTCGACCATCCGATGCTGGCGCTGGACGTGGCGGGGACCCCGGCGTTCCTGGAACCCGACGCGGTCGTCGTCCACCCCGACGGGCGGTGGTCCGTGGTGGAGATCAAGTCGTTCCCGATGGTCGACGGTTCGGCGGAGCCGTCGAAGGTCGGCGCGGCGGCCCGGCAGGCCGCCGTCTACCTGCTGGCCCTGGAACAGGTCGCCGCCCGTCTCGCACCGGCGCCCGAGGTCGGTCGGTTCGCGCTGCTGGTGTGCCCGAAGGACTTCTCGAACCTGCCCGCGGCAGCCGCCGTGGACCTGCGCAAACAGGTCTCGGTGACCCGCCGTCAGCTCTCCCGGCTGACCCGGGTCGAGGACATCGCCCGGCAGCTCCCGCCCGGGGCCACCTTCGACGTGGAACAGGACCGCGAGGCGCTGCACGCCGCCGTCGAGGCGGTGCCCGCGGCGTACGCGCCCGAATGCCTGTCGGCGTGCGAGCTGGCGTTCCACTGCCGGGGCCGCGCCCGGGAGGCCGGCGCGGTGACCGCGCTCGGCCGCTCGCTGCGGGGCGAACTGGGCGGCCTCACCACCGTCGCGGAGGTGCTCGCCGCGGCCGGCGGCCGGTGCGGTGACCCGTCGGACCCGGCCGTCGCGGCGTTGCGACGGGCGTCGGCCCTGCGGGCGGAGGCGCTGGGCGCCGCCGCGGTCCCGGTGGGCACCCCGGAGGCCGCCCGGTGCTGAGCAGCACGTACGTCACCGCCCCGAACGTCTTCCCGGCCGGGAAGGGGGGCGCGGCATGTCGTTGATCGGTCAGCTGGCACGTCTGGAGGCGGTCCGCAGCGGGCGGGCCCAGCCGCAGGCCACCGTGCGCCACCGTCATCTGTCGCAGCGGCCCCTCGTCCTCGTCCCGCTGACCACCGCCGGTGAGGCGGGTGCGCCGCTCGCCGCCCTGGTGGGCACGGAGCGCACGGCGCCGCGGGTGCTGTTCGTGGCGCAGCCCCGGGACCGCGAGCTGCGGTCCGCGTTCCTCGCCGCCCTCGCCGAGGTGGTGCTCCCGTACGTCGAGGACCACACCGGTGCGGTGGAGGCCGCCGAGCGCTCCGAGACCGACCCGGAGACCGGCAAGCGGGTCAAGGTCGAGGTGGAGCTGTGCGCGGACGCCCCGCAGATCATCGTGCCGAGCCGGGGCGGCGTGGACTTCGTCCGGCTGCTGGGCCGGTCGATGCGGTTCCGGCGGACGGTCGAGCAGGACCCCGAGGCCCCCTATCCGGCGCCGCCCCGGGTGCCGTTGCTGGGCCGTTGGCTGACGCACTTCGGGGAGCGGGCCCGGGTGCCCGGGTCCTCGCTGCTGCTGGCGATGACGGACCTGCTGTCGCGGCACTGGGCGACGGGGCAGTCCTCGGTGGAGGACCAGCATTTGGGGGCGCTGCTGGCGTGGCTGGAGGCGCCCGAGGGCACCTCGGGCGAGCGGGCGGCGCTCCGGGCCGAGCTGGCCCGGGACTCCGAGGGACAGCTGTGGTACCCGCCGGCCGGCCCGGCGACGGACCCCGCCTTCGACAACAAGCTGCTGGCACCCGCGATCGAACGCCACGACCGGGCGCGGACCGCGTTGGCCGCGGCCGAGGACGGCATCGAGGCGGACGCCCGGCTCGGTGCGCTCACCGAGGCCGAACGGGAGCTGCGCGCCCTGGTGGTGAGCCGGACCCGGCCGACCTGGGACGCGGTGTGGCGGGGCCTGGACCTGCTGTGCACGCTTCCGGAGGGGGCACGGGTCGAGGAGCGCTGGACCCGCGACCGCTGGTCGTTCACCGGGCACCGGGACCGGGTCCTGGCGGGCGAGCCCCCGCAGCCGCGCCGCGACGACGCGGTGACCGCCGCGAACAAGCTGGCGGCCCGGGAACGCGAACAGGCCCGGTTGGACGCCCAGGAGGCGCTGGACGACCCGCTGGTGATGGCGGGGCGCCGGCTGGCCGGGGAGGCGTTCGTGGCGGAGGTGGTCGAAACGGTGCTGGAGTACGGCGACGGCAAGCGGCCGAGCCCGCGCCCCCTGGTCACGGTGCGCACCGAGGACCGGCCGCACCTCGCGGAGGGCGTCAGGATGTTCCGCTCCCTCGGCGGCAAACCGCAGACGGCCCGGTTCGTCGGGTACGCGGAGCCGCCCGAAGTTCCTGACGGGGCGGACGACTCCGCGGGCCCCCTCACCCTCGTCCTGCGGATCACCGACCGGATGGGGCGCGGCAAGGAGCCCGAACCCGGCTCCGTACCGGAGAAGGGTGACCGGCTGTGCTGGACCCTCTTCGCACACGACCAGCGCGGCGGCCCGCAACTGCCCGCACCCGAGGCGACCCCGTGGACCCACGGCGGCCCGCCGGGCGAGGCCGTCCCCGAACGGCCCGATCCGGTGACCGGAGAGGACATCCTGTGAACCCGACCACCGTCCCCGAGGCCCTCGGCGCCCCGGGTGCCGCGGCGACCCGCGCCACGGAGGCGATCCTCGGCGACACCCTGCGCGGGGCGCACCGCGGAGTCGTGGTGGACTCGCCGCCCGGCGCCGGCAAGTCCACGCTGGTGGTGCGCGCCGCCCTGGAACTCGTCGCCGCCGGACGTCCGCTGATGGTCGTGGCGCAGACCAACGCCCAGGTGGACGACCTGGTGCTGCGGCTCGCCGAGAAGGCGCCGGACGTGCCGGTGGGCCGGCTGCACAGCAGTGACCCCGACGCCTACGACAAGGCGCTCGACGCGCTGCCCCAGGTGCGGACCTCGACGAAGGCGGCCGACCTCGCGGGCTTCGACGTGGTGATCTCGACGGCCGCCAAGTGGGCCCACGTCAAGGGCGTGGAGCCGTGGGGGCACGCGATCGTCGACGAGGCGTACCAGATGCGCTCGGACGGGCTGTTGGCCGTGGCGAACCTCTTCGAGCGGGCGTTGTTCGTGGGGGACCCGGGGCAGTTGGACCCGTTCGCGATCGTCGGTGCCGAACAGTGGGCCGGGCTGTCGTACGACCCGTCGGCGAGTGCGGTGAGCACGCTGCTGGCCCACAATCCGGAGCTTCCGCAGCACCGGCTTCCGGTGTCCTGGCGGCTGCCCGCCTCGGCCGCGCCGCTGGTGTCCTCGGCGTTCTACCCGTACACGCCGTTCCGCAGCGGGACGGGGCCCGGGGACCGCACCCTCGGCTTCGGCGTCGCCTCGGACGGTTCGGGTCCCGACCGGGTCATCGACGAGGCCGCCGCCTCCGGCTGGGGGCTGCTGGAACTGCCCCCTCGGCACACCCCGCGCACCGATCCGGAGGCGGTGCGCGCGGTGGCCGTGGTGGTCCGCCGGCTGCTCGACCGGGGCGGGGCGACGGTCTCGGAGCGGGGGCCCGAGCCGGTGCCGTTGACGGCCGGGCGGATCGCGGTGGGCACCGCGCACCGCGACCAGGCCGCCGCGGTCCGGGCGGCGCTGACCGCGCTGGGGGTCACCGGGGTCACGGTGGACACCGCCAACCGGCTCCAGGGGCGCGAGTACGACGTCACCGTGGTGCTGCACCCGCTGTCCGGCCGGCCGGACGCGACGGCGTTCCACCTGGAGACCGGTCGGCTGTGCGTGCTGGCCTCACGGCACCGGCACGCGTGCATCGTGGTCTGCCGGGGCGGCGTCACGGAACTCCTGGACGACCACCCGTCGACCGAGCCGGTGCAGCTGGGCGTCACCCTGAAGTTCCCGGACGGGTGGGACGCCATGATGACGACCTGGGACCACCTGTCCCACCACCGCGTCACCTGGACCCCCACGCCCTGACCGGCCGTGCCCCGACCCCGTCGCGTCTCGCGGTCTTGCGGGGCGGGGGACAATGGGAGGCGGTCCCGTCGGAGAGGTACGAGGAGGCAGCACGATGTCGGAGTCCGAGCCCGCGTCCGCCGAACGACGGATGCGGCCCGCCCCGCTGCTCTTCGAACCCACGACCGCCGCGGAGGACCCCGAGCACTTCTTCGAGCTGGAGTCCATCGAGGACCCCCGGCAGTTGTTGGCCCGGGCGACGGAGCTGACGCACGCGTTCCGTGCGGCCACCGACCGGTCCATGGAGTTCCAGGCGATCGCCGCGGCCCGGCTCGCCGATCCGCGGCGGTTCGACCGGTTGACCGCGGCGGCGATCGCCGAGCGGGCGGAGTGGACCGAGGAGTACGCGCTGAAGATGGTCGAGTACGGGCGGGACCTGTTGCGGGCAGCAGGTCCCGATCAGTACTGATGGCGGTGCGCTGTTCGGCGCGGTGCGCTGGTGTTTCGCGCAGTTCCCCGCGCCCCTTGGTACGTCCAGCCCGGGGTGCGCTGTTCGGTCGGCGTCCGCCCCGGTGTTGCGCAGTTCCCCGCGCCCCTGACGGGGCGCCCCTGTGGCACGGGGGTCGGAAGGCGCCCCGATAGGGGCGCGGGGAACTGCGCGGATGACGGCAGCGCACAGCTCAGGACCGCGCAGGCCCAGCGCTACGCACCCAAGGGGCGCGGGGAACTGCGCGAATCGCACCGCGTACCGCGCCAAACAGCGCACCGCCAGGTGGACGTACCGGAGGGGCGCGGGGAACTGCGCGGGCAACCGCAGCGCACCGCACCGCACCGCACCCGCAGGGACAGTGCAGCCTCGCCACGGGCCGGCCACCCCGTCACGATTCCGCAAGGTTTCTGGTCATATGCCGGGCGGGCAAGATACTCCACCCGGAGTCTCCCTGTCCCGAGTTCCGGCAACTCAGGGAAACCGTATCCTCACCCCGGGTACACATGGCTGCCATGAGCCCCCACCCCCGCACCCCCGGCCTGCTCGAACCCGCTTCCCTGCACGGCGACGCCAGTGACGTCACCTCGGAGGGGGCAGCTTGGCTCGCCTCAGCAGGAACGTATCCGCAGGACACCCTCGCCCGCTGGGCCGACCGGCCCGCCGCCCCGCTCGTCCTGCCCTGCGGCACGGCCTTCGACGTGGTCAACACCACGGCGCTGTTCGGCCGGGCGCTCCTGGACCGACTGTGGGGCGAGGGTCCCGGCTCCGGCCCCGTCGCGACCCACCGGGGCCGCACCCTGCTGTTCGTCGCCCCGGGCACCGCCCACCGGCTGCCCGCCCTGCTGCGCTGGGAGGAGTGGGGTGCGGGCCGCGGCGCGGTCCCCCCGCTGCTGTGTCACGGAACCGGGGACGCGGTGACCGTCCCGCCGCTCACCCCCGCCCCCGCCGCCACGGCCCCCGCGGGCCCCGGATCGCGCTGGGTCGTGGCGCCGGACACCCGACGCCCCTGGCTGCCGGGCCCCGAGGTCCTGCTCTGGGCCTGCGTCCGGGCGGTCCGCAGCGCCACCCGGACGGCCCCCCGGGCATCGATTTCTCCCGGCCCGGATCAGGGTGCTAAGGTCTACGACGTCAGCAGGCGCCGCTAGCTCAGTTGGTTAGAGCAGCTGACTCTTAATCAGCGGGTCCGGGGTTCGAGTCCCTGGCGGCGCACAGACAGCAGGAGCCCTTCGCAGCAGCGGAGGGCTCTTCGCATGTCCGGGGTCAGCCCGCGGAGATCCGTACCGTCCACTCCCCCGCCGGCGTGCGCTCCCCCACCTCCACCCGCACCGGCAGCCGCTCGCCGGTGACCGTGAGCCCCTCCCCCGCGCCCAGCGGCGCGTCGGCCAGCGGCGGGTACACCGAGCGCTCCCCGCAGGCGTCCGACCCGGGGTGCCCGTCGACCACCCGCACCGGCCCCGCCCCGGACGCCTTGGCACTGGCCACCCGGTACACCAGCACCCCTTCCGTGCAGGTCGACCGGTCGTTGCCGACCGCTCCCCGGGCCTCCACCGCGATCGCGCTGGTGCGGCCCGTCCGGACGACGGCGAGCTTCGTCCCGTACCCCGGTCCGGCCGCCCGCACCGGGCCGGCCCCCGGGAGCAGCACCTGGGCCACGGGACCCGTCACCGCCCCGGCCCCGTCCGGAACCCGCCGCTGCGCCTGCGGGCCGGTCGGGGCGCCGCCGCCGCCGGTACCCGGCTCGGCCGTCGGCACCACCGAGACGGGTTCCAGGGCCAGCCGGACCGCCCCCCGCCCCTCCACGCACACCACCTGCCCGGGGTCGAGCCACCCCAGCTTCCACTTGTGCCAGGCGAAGAGGTCGGGGGCCAGACCGAACTGGCTGCCCATCACGTCCCAGTCGCCGACGTGCGTGTCCCAGTCCCCCTCGCCGTCCTTCGGGCGGTGGTAGAGGTCCGGCAGGTCGAAGACGTGGCCGGTCTCGTGGGCGAGGACGTTGCGGTCCGGCGGATGGCGTTCGAAGACGGTGACGATCCGCCGCAACTCCGCGCCGTCCACCCGCAGCGGCCGGTCGAAGTTGACGACCTTGGTGGCGTCCGAGTCGACGCCCGGCGCGTCCGGGTCGGCGACGAAGTACACGAGGTCGTAGGCGCCGAAGTCGACGTGCGGATCGGCCGCCGCCACCGCGTCCCGCAGATAGGCGGTGCGGTGCTCGGCGTCCCAGTCCCGCTCTATGGCGTACGCGGTGGAGGGCCGCGGCATGGTGATCCAGTCCTCGCGCGGGTGCGGGCGGAGGGTGAAGCGCCCGTACGACGCCCGCCGGTAGAAGCGGTCCGTCGCCGGGAAGTAGTCGGCGGCCAACTCGCCCGGTGAGGTCAACGGCCGGGCGTCCGGGAAGTCCAGGAAGACCATCAGCGCGTCGAGGTGGCGCCCGGGCCGCGGATAGGCCGCGTTCCAGGTGTCGAGCCCCTCCGAGTGGTGCACCTCGCTGCGCTCCAACGCACAGGAACCGGCCAACGACTCGGCCACGGCCGGCCCCGCCACCAAGGAGGTGGCCGCGAGGGCGGCCAGGGAGGTGGCCACGGCGGTGCCACGCGCCCAGGAGCGCCCGTGCCGGACCCCCGGGGCACCACCGGTACGGGACTGAGGGGGCACGACGACCTCCGGGGACGGCAGCGGACACCGCACCCACCCTCATCCGAATGATGCACGTACGCCCTGTTTGAGACGTCCGGTCGGGTGAGGGAAGGCCGGATTCCGGCCGTGGACGGCCGTCCGGGCGCTCACCGCACGTCGGGTCCGTCCCCGGGCGCGGGAGCGCCACGACGGGGCGACCGCGCACCCGGCGCACTCCGGTGCGCCCCGGAGTGTGGGTGGCTCGCTACCCGGAGCAACCTCTATGATCGGCCTGTTTTTCCGCGTGATTCCGGCCGAAGCAGCCTCGTCCGGGCGTTCGGCCCCGCACCGGCCGGGCAGTGTCCCGGTGTACGACCAGGCACGACGGCAACGACGCACTGCGGGAGTGAGCGGTGAGCGGAACGTCCGAAGGTCCGACGCCCACGGCGGACCTGGTCCCCCCGGCCACCACCGACGACCCCCCGACGTCCCCCATCCACCGCGGCGGCGGCTCCGCAGCGGGCGAGCCCTACCGGGCCGCGTTCGACCGGGCGCCCCTCGCGATGGCCGCGATCGGCCCGGACGGCACCGTGATCACCGCGAACGACGCCTTCCGCGCCCTGTTCGTGCCGCCCGTCGGCCCCGACGGCAAGCCCGGCGCGGGACCCGTCGGGCGACCCGCCGCGGACCTGGTGGACCTCGGCTCCGACGCCCGGACCCGACAGGGCTACCAGGAGGTGCTGCGCGGCCAACGGGCCCGGCTGCGGTGCAGCAGGAGGATCAAGCACCCCGACGGGCACGCCATGTGGGCGCGGATCACCCTCTCCCCGCTGCCCGACCCGGCGGGCCCCGCCGCCGCCCTGCTCTCGGTGTCCGACATCAGCGCGCGCCGGGAGCTCCAGGCCCGGCTGCGGCACCTCCAGATGCACGACCCGGTGACCCGACTGCCCAACCGGACGCTGTTCTTCGAACGGCTCTCCGGAGCGCTGGAGGCCAGTTCCTTCGACGACACCGGGACCGGCCGGATCGGTCTGTGCTACCTGGACCTCGACGGGTTCAAGGCGGTGAACGACACCCTCGGGCACCGGATCGGCGACCGACTGCTCGCGGCCGTCGCCGAACGGCTGACGCGGTGCGCCGACGAGGCGGGCTCGGCACGTGCCACCACCCCGCTGGCCGCCCGGCTCGGCGGGGACGAGTTCGCCCTGCTGGTCGAGGACTCGACGGGCACCGAACAACTCGCGGACCTCGCCGGCACCCTCCTGCGGACCCTCCAGGAACCGTTCGACATCGCCGGCCAGCGACTCTCCCTGTCCGCCTCGATCGGCGTGGTGGAGCGGCACGCCGCCGGCACCACGGCGACCGGGCTGATGCAGGCGGCCGACACCACCCTGTACTGGGCGAAGGCCGACGGCAAGGCCCGTTGGACGCTGTTCGACCCGGAGCGCAACGCCCACCGGATGACCCGTCAGGCCCTCGCCTCCTCGCTGCGCCCCGCACTGGAGCGCGAGGAGTTCGTCCTGGAGTACCAGCCCCTCGTCGAACTCGGCGACGGCACACTGCGCGGGGTCGAGGCGCTGGTGCGCTGGGAGCACCCGCAGTTCGGGACGCTGACGCCGAACCGGTTCATCGGGCTCGCCGAGGAGGACGGGTCGATCGTGCAGCTGGGCCGCTGGGTGCTGCGCACCGCCTGCCGCCAGGCCCGACGCTGGCAGCTCGACCACCCCGCGGCCGAGCCGGTGTTCGTGAGCGTGAACGTGGCGGTGCGCCAGGTGTGGGATTCGGACCTGGTGGCGGACGTCGACGCGATCCTCACCGAAACGGGCCTCGACGCCCGGCTGCTGCAACTGGAACTGACCGAGTCCGCGGTGATGGGCTCGGCCGGCCGGCCGCTCCAGGCGCTCCAGGCGCTCAGTGACATGGGGGTGCGTATCGCGATCGACGACTTCGGCACCGGGTACTCCAACCTCGCCTACCTCAGCCGGCTGCCGGTGTCGACGCTCAAGCTGGACGGCTCCTTCGTCCGCGGTTTCCGCTACGAGGACGGGGCGCACCCCAATCCGGCGGACGAGGTGATCGTCGAGACCCTGATCCAGCTCGCCCACCGGCTCGGCCTCACGGTGACCGCGGAGTGCGTGGAGACCGCGGGGCAGGCGGAGCGGTTGCGGCGGATCGGCTGCGACACGGGGCAGGGGTGGCTGTACTCCCGGCCGGTGGCCCCGGACCGCATCCCCCCGCTCCTGGTCACGCGGCCCCGCGAACCCTGAGCGGACCCGTCACGTACGTGGTCACGTGCGGGTGCGTCCCGCTTGCCCGCGCAGTTCCCCGCGCCCCTTACGGGGCACCCTGTCGCGCGGCACGCACCGGCCCACCCGTCGCTTCCAGGCCCTCCACCTGCCCTGTTTTGGCAAGTTCTCCCAGGGTGATGCGGACACGGACCGACACCGTGAGGGTCGCGTCCTCGACGGCCTCCCGCTGCCGGGTCACCTCCCCGTCAGGTGCTCCCAGCAGGAACCGGACCCTGACCCCGGCCTCCGCCTTGCGGCGCAGCGTGTCGGCGAACGCGGGCACCTGCGTCCAGAGGAAGTAGTTCGTGTACCCGACGAAGAACAGCTCGCGGGTCGCCCCGGCCTCACTGCCTCATCTGCGGTCAGAAGCCCGTGACGCGGACGACGGTCACCGTCACGACGCTGGGGCTCACCTCGTAGCGGATGACTGCGATGCCTCCGATCGCGGCGTCCCGACGGTCCCGGCTGCCCAGGACCGCGCTGGAGCCGCAGCCGTACGGAGCGCGCGCGATCGCTGCGACGCCGGCGTCGAACGTCTTGCGGACAGTGGGCGAAAGCGCGTTCCGGCCGGCCCGGGCCAAGTCCGCATAGGCGATGCGGTAGCTCATTCGACGCTCCGGTACTCGTCGTCACCGAGGTCCTCGACGAACGTGACCTGGGAGAGGTCACCGGAACGGACGCGGTCGAGCAGCGCCTCCTCGGCCGCGTCGTGCTCGGTGGGGATGTTCATCGCCCACCGGACCAGGGTGAACGGGAGCTGGTCGGCCGGAGCCTCATCGATCTCGGCGACGAACCGGGCCCGCAGCTCCTCGGGCAGGGCCTCGCGAACCCCGCGGATCGTGGCGGGCACCCGTACCGGCCCACCCGTCGTGTACGTGGTCAAGTGATCGCCCGACGCGGTCATCCGGCTGCCTCCGTAGCTGCGGGGCGTGGCTGTACCTCGGTCATCGTAGGAGCCCGCGGACCGGGTGCCAGGCCCGTGGGCCCGGCGCGCAGGAGCGGGGAGCGGCGCGTCGTTCCCCGTACGCACCGTACGGAGGTCGGGTCAGGCGGACGGCAGGCCGTAGGTGTCGGCGATCAGTTCGTAGGAGCGGAGCCGGGCCGCACCGCTGTGCGCGTTCGCGACGAGCATCAACTCGTCCGCACCCGTGCGCTTGTGGAGTTCGTCCAGGCCCGCCCGGACCTGGTCCGGCGTACCGTGCACCACGTCCGCGTTCCAGGTGTCGACGAACTCGCGCTCCATCGGGGTGTACGGGTGGCGCTCCGCCTCCTCGGGGGTGGGCACCAGACCCGGACGACCGCTGCGGAGCCGGAGCATGCTCAGCGCCGCGGTCATGACCTGCCGACGGGCCTCGCGCTCCTCGTCCGCGGCGAGGGCCGCGACGCCGATCAGGGCGTACGGGGCGGCCAGCAGCGCCGAGGGCCGGAACGAGTCCCGGTACAGGTCCAGCGCGGGGACGGTGTTGCGGGCCGAGAAGTGGTGGGCGAAGGCGAACGGCAGCCCGAGCGAGCCGGCGAGGCGGGCGCTGAAGCCGGAGGAGCCGAGCAGCCAGACCGTCGGCCGGTGCGGGGACTGCGCCCCGCCGGGCGAGGTGGCCTGTACGGGGCCCGGCACGGCGTGGACGCGGGTGTAGGGGTGGCCCGGCGGGAAGTCGTCGTCGAGGAACCGGATGAGCTCGGCGGCCTGCTGGGGGAAGTCGTCGGCACCCTCGCCCGGCCGGTCGGTGCGACGCAGCGCCGCCGCCGTGGCACCGTCCGTGCCGGGGGCGCGCCCGAGGCCGAGGTCGATGCGGCCCGGGGCCAGGGCCTCCAGGGTGCCGAACTGTTCGGCGATCACCAGCGGCGCGTGGTTGGGCAGCATCACCCCGCCCGAGCCCAGGCGGATGCGGCGGGTGTGCGCGGCGAGGTGGGAGAGGATCACCGCCGGGGACGAGGAGGCCACCCCGGGCATGGAGTGGTGCTCGGCCACCCAGTAGCGGTGGAAGCCGCGCCGTTCGGTGCTGCGGGCGAGTTCCACGCTGGTGTGCAGCGCTTCGGAGGCGGTGTGTCCGGCGCCGACGGTGACCAGGTCGAGCACGGACAGGGGGACGGGGGCCGTGCCGTGGCGGACGCCGATGACGCCCTCCGACCGGGCGGGGTCCCGCTCCTGCCCCTGCTGCTCCTCGGGCCCTTCGTGCGCGTGTCCGCCGCCGCTCGCCGCCACTGCCACCGTGTCGCCCTCCCGCTCCTCGGGGCCGCGTGCGGGCAGCCCTCGTCGTCATCTCGTCTCGACAGTGAGCAGAACAGGAGGGGAGCTCCGGTTGTTCCCGCCGATTCCCGGGTGCGCGTAGTGGGGGTACCGGAAATCCCGGTGCGAATGATCATGATCGTCCGGCACGCGCGATCGGCCTGGTGCGGGGGTGCGGAGGAAGATCCTCGATCGCTGCCGAACCGGAGCGGTTCTTCTTCCTCGACGATGACGACCGCGACCTGATCGCCCTGCGGCGCATGGACGCACATCGCCTCGACATGGCCTTGCAGATCTGCACGGGTCCGCTACCTCGGCCGGTTCCTGGGTGAGGACCCGCTCGCGGTGCCGTGGGAGGCCGTGGAGTACCTGGCCCAACGGCTCGGCGTCGCTGATGCCTCGTGCGTCAAGCGGTACCCGGAGCGCCGGTCGAGGGTGAAGGGTCGCCCCTCGGCACCTGCGCCCGCGACTTCGGCACCCCCTGCGTCCACGAACACGCGTGCATCGTAGGGAAACCCCGCTTCGCGGAGCTGCGCTAGTAGTAGCCCTTCGTGCCGTCGAGTAGCTCCCGGACGATGTCCGCGTGCCCTGCGTGTCGCCCCGTCTCCTCGACGAGGTGAATCAGTATCCAGCGGAGGTTGGCGCTGCCGTCGCGGAAGTCGGGGTGGCGGCCGGTGTCGTCCAGGTCGGCGGCGGCAATGATCGCGTTGCTGCGGGTGCACTGGGCCTCGTACTCCGCAAGGAGCTCTGCGAGGTGGCGGCCGTCGGTGTGCCAGTCGGCGTTCTTGCTTGACCCGTCGAATGCGGGGTTCTGCTTCTTGTCGCCGCCGAGGAACAGCACTTCCAGCCATATGTGCTCGGTCCAGCGCATGTGGGAGATGAGACCGGCCATCGTCATGTCCGGTGAGGTCGGGATGACCGGGCGGCGCGCGTCCTCGTCGCTCAGCCCTTCGCATTTCCAGCGCAGAATCTGCCGCTGCAGGTCCAGCCAGCCGACGAGCGCAGTGCGTTCATCCGCTTGGCGCGGGGGGCGTTCCAGTTGCGATGACATGACGGCGCACGCTACCAGGGCGGTCGGGAGGGGCACCCGGGCAGGAGGCTCAGCGGGCCAGCAGGCCCCGGATCGCGGCTGCGATCTCGTCGGGTGCCTCTTCGGCCATGAAGTGCCCGGCGCGGGTCAGCCGGTGGTCCAGGTCCGGCGCCCACGCCTTCCACACCCCGGCGGCGTCGTAGCCGAGCTGCGCGCCCCAGTCCTGCTGGACGACCGTCACGGGCATGGCCAGCTGCGACCCGGCGTCCAGGTCCGCTTGGTCGTGCAGGACGTCGATGCCCGCCGAGGCCCGGTAGTCCGCGACGATCGACGTCACCGCCGCGGCGCTCGTGCGCAGGTACTCGGCACGTACGTCCTCGGGCATGGTGGTCGGGTCGTTGGCCCAGGCGTCGAGGAACGAGCCGAAGAACGCGTCCGCGCTGGCTGCGATCATCGTCTCCGGCAGGCCCGGCGGCTGCGCCATCAGGAAGAGGTGGTAGCCGATCGCCGCCGAGGCGCCGTGCAGGACGTTCCACATGTCGAGCGTCGGCACGATGTCGAGGATGCCCAGGTGCGTGATGGTCTCCGGGTGGTCCAACCCCGCCCGGAAGGCGACCAGGGCGCCTCGGTCGTGGCCGACGAGGGCGAAGCGCTCCTGGCCGAGCGCCGCCGCCAGGGTCACGACGTCGGCGGCCATGGTGCGCTTGGCGTACGCATCGGGGTCGGTGGCCGTCGGCTTGTCGCTGGCGCCGTAGCCCCGCAGGTCAGGACAGATCACCGTGTGCTCGTCGGCGAGCCGCTCGGCGACGTGTCGCCACATCAGGTGGGTCTGGGGAAAGCCGTGCAACAGCACGACCGGGCTGCCGCTGCCGCCGACGGCTGCAGCCAGCTCCACACCGTCCGCACCGGGCAGGCGGAGGTGATCGAAGCCGGGAACGGTGAGCGTCATGAGGGACCACCCTTTCGGGTCGGGGACTCGACCGGATCAGCTTGGGCGACGGCGATCAGCAGCCGATCAGTACGGTTGGGCGCAGCCGGCCCCCGGCGCGGAGGATGGGGGCATGCGAATCGACGTGCTCGGTGTGGTGCGGGCCCTCCGCGACGACGGCAGCCCTGTCGACCTGGGCGGACCTCGCCATCGTGAGGTACTCGCCCGGCTCGTCGCCGCCGAGGGACGGATGGTCACCACCGACACCCTTGTCCATGACCTGTGGGCCGATCCGCCTGCCCGCGCGGTTGGCGCTTTGCGTACGTTCGTCGCCGCGCTGCGCCGTGCCCTCGAACCCGACCGCCCGCCCCGCAATCCGCCGCGCGTCATCGTCACCGAAGGTCCCGGCTACGCGCTTCGCTCGCCGCGCGAGGACGTGGACGTCCATCGGTTCCAGGACACGCTGGCCCGAGCCCGCCGCGACCCCGCCGCGGTGACCGACCTCGGCGCGGCACTCGCGGCCTGGCGAGGACCCGCCTACGCCGATGTGACCGGCTCCGCATGGGCGCAGCGCGAGCGGACCCGGCTGGAGGAATTGAGGTTGGAGGGGGTGGAACTGCGCGCCCGCATCCTCCTCGACGCAGGGGAAGGGGCCGATCTCGTCGCCGAACTGGGTGCCCATGTCGCCGAACACCCGTGGCGCGAACCGGCCTGGGAGCTGCTTGCCCGCGCGCTGTACCGCGCGGGCCGCCAGGCCGACGCGTTGGCCACCCTCCGCCGTGCCCGCGCGATGCTCGCTGACCAACTCGGGCTCGACCCCGGTGGCGACCTTCAGCGCCTGGAGACGGCCATCCTCAACGGGTCCGCGTCCCCCGCAGGAGCACGTACGACGTGGACCGGCCCTGGTGTCCGGCTCGGCCCGCGCACCACCGTGGATCTGGCCCGCACCCTCGCACTGGCGGGGGGCGACGCCCTCGTCCGCTCGCGGCGCGACCGCCTCGCCGCCATCCGGGCGGCGGAACGCACGGGAGACCTCTCCCTGACCGCCCGGATCATCGGCACCTACGACGTGCCCGCCCTCTGGAGCCGGGCCGACGACCCCGAGCAGTCCCGCGCCGTCGTCGCGGCTGCCGAGCGCACGCTCACCGGGCTGGGCCCCGACGGCCCCGCCGACCTGCGCGCCCGCCTCCTGGCCACGGTCGCCGTGGAGAGCCGCAGCGCCGATCTGTCCGCGACCGAGCTGAAGCACGCGCGGCAGGCGGCGCGTCAGGCCGAGGAGCTGGCACGGGACCTGGCCGATCCCGCCCTGCTGGCCTTCGCCCTCAACGGGGTGTTCCTGCAGTCCTTCAGCAGCCCCGGGCTCGCGGCGGCACGGGACAGGACCGGCGCCGAGATCCTCGACTTGTCCACCCGGCACGAACTGCCGAACTTCGCCGTGCTCGGCCGACTCGTGCGCCTGCAATCCGCCTCGGCCCTCGGCGACCTCGACGCCGCGACCTCGCACGCCGATGCGGCCGACCAGCTCGCCGCCACCACCGAGGCGCCCCTCGTCCCCGTCCTCACCGGGTGGTTCAGGGCCCGGGCCACGGCCGCCCGCAGCGCCGAACCCGGCGGACCGACCGCCGCCACGGCAGCAGCGCACTACCGCGCTGCCGAGGACGCCCTCCGGACGGCCGGAATGCCGGGGCTGCACCGCGGCCTGTTCCCGCTCGCCCTACTGGGGCTACGCCTGCTGCACGACCGGCCCGCGCCCACCGACCCGCACCTCGACTGGGGCCCGTACGGGCCCTGGACCCGCCCCCTCGTGCTGCTCGCCCAGGACCGGGTCGAGCAGGCCCGTACCGCCCTCGCTGCGATGCCCGAACCACCGCGTGACCACATGCAGGAGGCCATGTGGTGCCTGACCGCCCGCGCCGCCGTACGCCTCGGCGAACGCGGAATCGCCGCGCGCGCCGAAGCCGCCCTGCGTGATGCCTGTGCAGAACACGCCGGCGCCGCTGGCGGAATGCTGACCCTGGGCCCGGTGGCGCGGTACCTGGCAGAGGCGGAGGCATGCGCCGGAGCGGGGTGAGCGACCGCAATCCGCGAACGTTCGGGGGCATCCGTCGCCGACGCCGGGATTTCCTGTACCTCAACCACTCGCACCCGGTTCCGTTCCGGTGGCCGTCGCGGGTCAGACCGCGTACTTCCAGACCACCAGCATGTGCGCCCCGTACCAGGCGCCGAACACCGCTCCCGCGGACAGCACCAGGACCAGTCGGCGCCGGGGCAGCCGGCTGAGCGCTGCGGCCAGCGGCACCAGCAGGAGCAGCGCGGGCACCAGCAGCCGCAGCTTGGAGTGGTAGAAGTTCGACTGCCCCAGGGTCATCACCAGCATCGCCGTTCCGTAGACGAGGAGCGGCGGCCAGGCCCCCCGGCGCCAGGCCACGACGGTGAGCGCGCAGGCCGCGACGAGCAGGAACGCGGTGCTCAACGGCACCCAGCCGTCACCCCGGGCCAGGGTGTCGGTGAGGAAGTCGACGGTGGCGGCGCCGCTGTCCCAGTGGGTGCCCCAGCCGGCCTCCTGGATGACGAACCAGCCGTCGAGCTGCCCGGTGCGCTCGGCCACCCACAGCAGGTAGGCCGGGGTCCCGGTGCAGGCCAGGACCAGCCCGACCAGCGGGCGCCAGCCGAGGCGTCGGGCGCGCCGGACCTCGCCCAGCACGGCGACCGCCAGGGCCAGCGCCAGGGCTCCGGCGGCCGGCCGGGTCAGCCCGGCGAGCAGTCCGAGGGCGCCGGCCGCGAGCCAGTTGCCCCGGCGGGCGGCGAGCAGGGCGCCGGCCGCCAACGCCAGGAACAGCGCCTCGCTGTACGCCATGACGAGCGCCACCGCCATCGGCTGCGCCACCGCGACGAGGACGAGGGTGACGTCCGCGGTCCGCCGCCCGTACAGCGAGGTGACCAGGGCGTGTACGGCGAACAGCGCACCGAGGAAGGCCAGGTGGGCCACGAGCAGCGCGGCGGAGTCCACGTCGAGGCCGGTCGTCCGGTGCAGGGTCCGGACGAGGAGGGGGTAGAGCGGGAAGAACGCGAGGTTGTTGCCGAGCGGCTCGCCGTCCGCGCCGTAGGCGATCTCGTCGGGGTAGCCGTCGGCGGCTATCTCCGCGTAGAGCTGTCCGTCCCAGGAGAGCAGCCGCTCGCGGACGCCGGCGCCGGGGGTGGCGGAGGTGAGCGTGAACAGGGCGGTGAGGTGGGCGGCGGTGGCCGCGGCGTACACGGCGAGCACGGTCCGGACGGTGCGGCGCCGCGCTTCGGCCGAGGACAGCGGACCGGTGGTGCTCGGGGCGGCCCGGTCACCGGAGGCGGGGTCGGGGGTGGACGGCGGGAGGCTGGTGCGCGGGCGGAGGGGAGACGGCAGGATGGCCCTGGGTATTCGGGGGCGGGTGTCTGCGGCCATCTTGGGGTCTCCTCGCGGGGTCGGCGTCTGCCATCCTTACGCACCCCACCGACAGCGAGGTTGACCCGGTCCCGCCGGTGAGACGCGGATCACCACCACCGGCGCCCGCCGGGTCAGGGCAGCGGACTGCGCGAGGGCCCGACTCCCCCACCGACACTCGTGGGCCCGCCGGGTCGGGTGGGTTCGGCTTCCGGCCGGTCGTCCGCCGGGCCGGTGGCCCGGGTGCCGCCGGTGCCGGGCGGGCTGGGCTGCGGGCGCGGGCGAGCGTCGCGATCGTCCCCGCGCGGGCCGGGGTCCGCGGATTCGGGCCCCGGCAGCAGCGACGAGGCCGGGATCGTCGGCGGGGGCGCGGGCGGCTCGGCGGCCCGGGTCAGCAGGACCGCGCCCAGGGCCGCCGTCACGGTCATCGCGCCCGCGGCGCCGGCGGCCAGCGTCCGGCGCCGGCGGCTGCGGGCGAGCGCCACGATCGTCCCCGGGTCGGCGGGTCGGCTGCGGGCTGCGGCGCGCTCGGCGGCGTCCTTGAGCCCGGCGCCCACCGGATCGTCGTGCTCGGTCATCGTTGGTCCTCCCCGGAGGGCGAGCGAGGGACGGCGGCGTCCGGGACACGGGCGGCCCCGGGCGGCGGGTCGAGGGAGCCGGCGAGCTTCGCGCGGGCGCGGGAGAGGTGCGTCTTGACGGTGCCGGTGGCCAGTCGGGTCTCCGCCGCGATCTGTGCGACGGTCAGGTCGCAGACGTAGAAGAGGGCGGCGCACTGGCGCTGTCGGGGCGGCATGTCGCGCAGGGCCCGTTCGAGGTCGACGGTGCCCGGGTCGGGTCCGCCGCTGGTGACCGGGTCGGCCCGGCGTTCCCAGGCGTGCCGGCCGCGGACCAGGCGGCGCCAGCGGCTGACGGCGAGCCGCCAGGCGACGGCCCGCACCCAGGCGTCGGGGCCGAGGTCCCGTTCCAGGCGGCGCCGGTGTCCCCAGGCCCGGACGAACGCCTCCTGCACCACGTCCTGCGCCTCGTGGAAGTCCCCCGTCATGACGTACAGCTGGCCGGTGAGCCGGTGCACCGAACTCCGGTAGAACTCGGCGAACTCCTCCTCGGTCACACGTCAGCGCTCCTCGCAGGCGTACGGGTACCCGCCGACGGTACGCGGGGCGAGGGGGCGGTCAGTCGGTGGGGACCTGCACCAGGGGCTCACGGGTGAAGAGGGCGCCGAGGCCGGGAGCGTTCACCCGGCGGTCCGTGAGCCGCAGGGCCTCCCAGACGGTGACCTGGTTCGCGGTGAGCACCGGCTTGCCCAGGTCCGCCTCCAGGTCGGTGAGGTGGGCGGCGGTGCGCAGGGCGGTGCCCGGGACGAGCACGGCGGCGGCGTCCGGACGGTCGGCCGCCCGGACAAGTGCGCGCAGGGCGGCGAGGCCCGCGGGGCCGCCGCTCGGGTCGGTGGCGGGCCGGGCGGCGGCGGGGTCGCCCGCCACGGACACGACCTCCGTGCCGGCCTCCTCGGTGAGGAACCGGGTGAACCGTTCGGTCAGGTCCGCTCCGTAGACGGTCGCCACCGCGACCCGGTGGGCGCCCAGCTCCCGTACCGCGTGGGCGAAGCCGAACGAGGTGCTGGAGGCGGGCAGGCCGGCGGCCCGGGCCAGCGTGCGGACCTGTTCGTGGGCGCCGGCCGCGCCGAGCGCGAAGCCCGGTCCCGCCCAGACGACCGTTTCGGCGCCGGACAGCCGCAGTTCCTCGACGAGGGCCGCGAGCCGTTCCTCGGAGGGCACCGGCACCGCGTCCACGGTGAGGTCCGGCCCGTCCAGCGGCGAGCCGTCCGCCCCGGTGGCGGTGGCGTCGGTGGCGTCGGCCCGTACGGCGTGCAGCCGGACCCCGCCGCCGAGCAGCTGTTCCGCGCGCACGTAGTCGTCCACGGCGGTCCGGCCCGGGTACAGGAATCCCAGTGAGGTCACGTGCTGTCTCCTTCGCGTGCCTGATGCCCGGCGGGGCGCGTGCCCGACGCTCGGCGGGGGTGCCGTGCTCGGCCGGGCGGGGGCCGGGTGCGGCTCCCACCACGCGCCTGCCCGGTGGGCCCGCGGCCACCCGCCCGGATCGGGGGCGGCCCGCCGCGGGTGCGACGCCTCCTCCCAGGATGCCCCGCACCGGCGGGCCCGGCGCGACGGCCGCGCCGGCGGACCGCTTCGGCAGCGCGTCGGAGCGACCCGCACTCCCCCGCCACAGGCTGCCCCGGGCCCCCGCCACGACCGGCCTGCGCCCCCGGTAGGACCGGCGTGCGTCCCCGGTATGACCGGCCCGGCCACCCCGTACATCCTTCTGTGTAGCGGGGATTCGTCGCCGCTCACGACGTGCACGAGCACCGCGACCGAGACGATGAACACATGTCCGAAATCCGGTACTCAGCCCCTCCGCAACCGTCTGACGCCCCGGCCCGGCCGGGCGAACCGGCGGCGGGGGCGGCACCCCCGCGACGCGCGCGCAATCCGCTGCTCGACGTCCTGCGGGGCGCGGCCATCCTGGGCACGTTGGCGACCAACGTCTGGATCTTCGCCACCCCCGGCTCCGAGGGCGGAGTGGCCTCGAACATGGGCGGCTCGTTCGCCTCGTTCGGGGACGGCGTCGAGAGCGTGGTGCGGCTGTTGGCGAACGGCAAGTTCCTGTCCCTGCTGACCGTGCTGTTCGGGGTGGGCCTCGCCATCCAGTACGCGTCGGCGGCGCGGCGCGGGCAGCCCTGGCCGGGTCCGTACCGGTGGCGGGCGCTGTTCCTGTTCGCCGAGGGGACCGTGCACTTCCTGCTGGTCTTCGCCTGGGACGTGCTGATGGGGTACGCGGTCACCGCGCTGTTGGTGGCCTGGTTGCTGGCCCGTTCGCAGAAGGTCCAGGACCGGGTGATGTGGTGGGCCCTGGGTCTGCACCTGACGCTGATGGCGGTGCTGACGGTCGGCCTGTCCGCGCAGGGGGAAGAGGACACCGAGACCGGCCAGGACGTGATCGACGTGTACGCGCACGGGAGTTGGGCCGACCAGATCGGGTACCGGCTCGACAACGTGCTGGTCCTGCGGCTGGAGCCGGTGCTCTCGTTCGGGCTGCTGGTGTTCCTGTTCCTGCTGGGCGTGCGGCTGTTCCGGGCGGGCGCGTTCGGCGACGACGAGACCGGTCGCCGCATCCGGACCCGGTTGCTGCGCTGGGGCCTCGGGATCGGCCTGCCGCTGTCGGTGCTGCTGCCGGTGGCCGGCTCCGGCTTCTTCCTGCTGGACCGGTACGTCGCCGGGCCGCTGACGGCACTCGGCTACCTGGGGCTCGTCGGCTGGCTCACCGACCGGGCCACCCGGGCCGGGCGGACGGGCCCGCTGCTGCACGGCCTCACCTCCGTCGGCCGGACCGCCCTGTCGGGGTACGTGCTCCAGAACGTGTTGTGCATGCTCGCCGCGTACGGGATCGGCCTCGGCCTGACGCACCGGCTCGGTGACGGCTGGTGGCCGTGGTGGCCGCTGGCGCTGTGGACGGTGGTGTGCGCGGTGCTGATGGTCGGCTCGACGCTGTGGCTGCGGCGCTTCTCGACGGGCCCCCTGGAGTCGTTCCAGCGGTGGGTGCTGCGCCGGTGACACCCCGACCCGTACGGGAGTGACTTCACGACACCGTGCGGGTACGGCGACCGGGGCTGGGTATGCCTGTCGCGGGATCGGGATCGGGGGGCGTGCTCACCGGGAGGGGTGTCATGCGTCAGCTCACGGGGCTGTCGGCAGTTCGCATGCTGGAGGGGTACCGGACGGGCGAGTTCAGCCCCGTCGAGGTGACGGAGGCGGTGCTGCGGCGCGCCGAGGAGATCCAGCCGGCGGTGAACGCCTTCGTCCGGATCGACGCCGAACGGGCGCTCGACGCGGCGCGGGCGTCGACCCGGCGGTGGCGACGGGGGGAGCCGGTCGGGCTGCTGGACGGGATACCGGTGACCGTCAAGGACCTGCTGCCGGAGCACGGGGTGCCCACCCTGCGGGGCTCGCACTCGGTCGACCCGGCGGCGCGGCTGGCCGATCCGGACGCCCCCGCGGTGGCGCGGCTGCGCGAACACGGGGCGGTGTTCACCGGGCGGACGACGACCCCGGAGTTCGGTTGGAAGGCGGTGACGGACTCCCCGCTCACCGGGATCACCCGCAACCCGTACGACCCGGGCCGGACCTCCGGGGGCTCCAGCGGCGGGAGCGCCGCGGCCCTCGCGGCGGGCGCCGGCCCGCTGTCGGTCGGGACGGACGGCGGCGGCAGCATCCGCATCCCGGCCGCGTTCTGCGGTGTCGTCGGGCTGAAGCCGACGCACGGGGTGGTGCCCTCGTACCCGCCGAGCGCGTTCGGGACCCTGGCGCAGGTGGGCCCGATGGCCCGGGACGCGGCGGACGCCGCGCTGCTGCTGGACGTGCTGAGCGGCGCCGACCCGCGCGACTGGTGCGCCGCGCGCCCGGCCCCCGGCGGCTTCCGCGGGCCGGCCGCCGTGGAGGGGGTGCGCGGCCTGCGGGTCGCGTTCTCGCCGACGCTCGGCGGACAGGTCGCCGTGCGCCCGGGCGTCGCCGCGGCGGTGCGGCGCGCGGTGGAGGGCCTGGCGGGGCTCGGCGCGTACGTCGAGGAGGCCGATCCGGACCTCGCCGACCCGGTGGACGCCTTCCACACCCTGTGGTTCAGCGGCACCGCACACCTGACCAGGGCGCTGAGCCCCGCACAGGTCGCCCGGCTCGACCCGGGGCTGCGGGAGGCCCGGGCCGCGGGGGCGGCGCTCTCCGCACGGGACTACCTGGCCGCCACGGACGTCCGGGCGGAACTCGGCCGCCGGATGGGCCTGTTCCACCGGACGTACGACGTACTGGTCACCCCCACCCTGCCGGTGACCGCCTTCACGGCGGGGGTGGAGGTCCCCCCGGGCAGCGGGTCGCGCCGCTGGACGGGCTGGACCCCGTTCACGTATCCGTTCAACATGACCACCCAGCCCGCGGCGACCGTACCCGTGGGGCTGGACGCGGACGGGCTGCCGGTGGGGCTCCAGATCGTGGCCGCCCGGTTCGCCGACGAGACGGTGCTGCGCCTGGCGAACGCCCTGTTCGAGGCGGGTGTCGCCGGGGTTCCGGCGCCCGCGCTGCCGGGTGCCCCCGCGCACGCGCCGGAGCGGACACCGGACCTCGCGGCGGGCTGACGGGACGCGCCCCGGCACTCGGATGGCTGACGGCCACCGGGTGCGGGGCGTGATCTGGCCCGCATAAGTCGCTCGGGGGCGGGTAGCCGCGCGCAATGGCTCCACGACTGCGAGACGACTCAGCGAACAGACGCGTGCCAGATCCCGGTATCGCCGACGGCGGCGCCCGGCCGGCCCCGATACCGGGGGCCGGCGCCGGGCCCCGACCGCGCCGGAGGTCCCTGCTCATCGGGGCGGCGGTCCTGGGCACGGCCGGGGCGCTCGGCGCCGCGGGCTGCTCCCGGGTGCCCACCGGCGACACCCTGGCCCGACTGAAGTCCCAGGGCACCGTACGGCTGGGCATCGCGGGCGAGGTGCCCTACGGATACATCGACGAGGACGGCGAGTTCACCGGGGAGGCGGTGGAACTGGCCAAGGTCATCTTCAAACGGCTGGGGGTGGCCAAGGTCCAGCCCGTGGCCACCGACTTCGGCTCGCTCATCCCGGGCCTGAAGACCCAGCAGTTCGACGTGGTCTCGGCCGGGATGTACATCAACAAGGAGCGCTGCCAGCAGGTCATCTTCTCCGACCCCGAGTACCAGATGCTCGACTCGTTCATCGTCCGCAAGGGCAACCCGCTGGGGCTGCGCAGCTACGAGGACGTGATCGGGAAGAAGGCCAGGTTCGGCACCGGCTCCGGGTACGCGCAGAGCGGCTACGCGGTCGCGGCCGGGTACGCGCAGAAGGACGTCGTGGTGCTCCAGGACGGGGTGGCCGGGTTGAACGCGGTGGAGTCCGGTCGGATCGACGTGTTCGGCGGGACCGCGCTGACCACCCGGGAGGTGACCCGCAAGAGCAGCCGGGCCGAGGCCACCGAACCGTTCGCCCCGGTGGTGGACGGGGAGGAACGCGTCGACGGGGGCGGCTTCACGTTCCGGCCCACCGACACCTCGTTGCGGGACGCCTTCAACGTCGAGATCCACCGGATGAAGGACAGCGGGGAGCTCCTGCGCATCATGCGGCCGTTCGGGTTCACCGAGGCGGAGATGACGGAACTGACCGCCGAGGAGCTGTGCTCATGACCGCCGGACTCTGGCAGCACTGGGTACTGCCCGGCATCTGGACCACCCTCCAACTGACGCTGTACAGCGCGGCCCTGGCGACCGCGGTCGCCTTCGGGATCGGCATCGCCCGCACCCACCGGCTCAAGACCGTGCGCTTCCTGGCCGGCTTCTACACGGAGGTCTTCCGGGGCACCTCGGCGCTGGTGCTGATGTTCTGGCTGTTCTTCGTGCTGCCGCAGCTCGTGGGCTGGTCGCTGGTGCCGATGTGGGCGGCGGTGCTGGCGCTGGGCCTGTCCTACGGGGCCTACGGCGCCGAGGTCGTGCGGGGCGCGCTGAACGCGGTGGCCCCGGCGCAGCGCGAGGCGGGCGTGGCGCTCAGCTTCACGCCCTGGCAGCGGATGCGGTTGATCCTGCTGCCGCAGGCGGTGCCGGAGATGCTCCCGCCGTTCTCCAACCTGCTGATCGAACTGTTGAAGGGGACGGCCCTGGTGTCGCTGCTCGGGATCGGTGACGTGTCGTTCGCCGCCTATCTGGTCCGGCTCGCCACGCAGGACAGCGCACAGATCTACGCGATCACCCTGGTGATCTACTTCGTGATCGCGTTCGTCCTCGCCCGGGGCATGAAGGCGCTGGAGCGGCGGGCCCGGGCCGGTCTCGGCAAGGCGCCCGTCGCGGCGGGCACCAGCGGAGGTGCCGCATGAGCACGTACTCCACCACCGCCGCCGCCCAGGCCGACTCCTGGGACTGGCAGGCCGTCGTCGACTTCCTGCCGCACTTCTGGGAGGGGGTGCTCGTCACGCTCCAGGTGCTGGCGCTGGGCTCGCTGATCTCGTTCAGCCTGGGCCTGGTGTGGGCGGTGGCGCTGCGCGCGCCGACCCGGTTCGTGCGCTGGCCGGTCGGGATGCTGACCGAGTTCATCCGCAACACCCCGCTGCTGGTGCAGTTGTTCTTCCTGTTCTTCGTGCTCCCGGAGTGGGGCGTCCAGTTCTCCTCGCTGACCACCGGCATCATCGCGATCGGCGTGCACTACTCGACGTACACCGCCCAGGTCTACCGGGCCGGGATCGACGCGGTGCCGGTCGGACAGTGGGAGGCGGCCCGCGCGCTGAGCCTGTCGTACCGCAGGACGTGGACGGCCGTGATCCTGCCGCAGGCCGTGCGCAGGGTCGTCCCGGCCCTGGGCAACTACGTCATCGCGATGCTGAAGGACACCCCGCTGCTCGCCGGGATCGGGGTGCTGGAACTGCTCCAGCAGGCCCGCCTGGAAGCCTCGGACACCTTCCAGTACACCGAGGCGCTGACCGTCGTCGGGATCGCCTTCATCCTCATCGCCTATCCGTCCTCGCTGCTGATCCGATCCCTGGAGCGCCGCCTTGTCCACTGACGCGACCCCGACCCCGACCGATCCCACCCCGACCGGCCCCGCCGGGAACACCGCTTCGGCGGTGGAGGAACTGATCCGCTTCGAGGACGTCACCAAGCGCTTCGGGGGGACGACCGTCCTCGACCACCTCGACTTCTCGGTCGGGCGGGGCAAACACGTGACCCTGATCGGTCCGTCCGGCTCCGGCAAGACGACGATCCTGCGGCTGCTGATGACCCTGCTCAAGCCCGACGAGGGGCGCATCCGGGTGGGCGGGCGCTATCTGACCCACGAGGAGCGCGACGGCGAGCTGGTGCCGGCCCGCGAGAAGCACGTGCGGGAGGTCCGCAAGAACATCGGGATGGTGTTCCAGCAGTTCAACCTGTTCCCGAACATGAAGGTGCTGCGGAACATCACCGAGGCCCCGGTGACCGTGCTGGGCCTGTCCCGCGACGAGGCCGAGCAGCGCGGTCGGGAACTGCTCGACCTGGTCGGACTCGCGGACCGCTGCGACGCGTACCCCTCGCAGTTGTCGGGCGGGCAGCAGCAGCGGGTGGCCATCGCCCGGGCCCTGGCGATGCGCCCGCAGGTGCTGCTGTTGGACGAGGTGACCTCGGCGCTCGACCCGGAGTTGGTCGCGGGGGTGCTGGACGTGCTGCGGGACGTCGCCCGGACCACCGACATCACGATGCTGTGCGTGACCCACGAGATGTCGTTCGCCCGGGACATCTCCGACCAGGTGCTGATGTTCGACGGGGGGCGCGTGATCGAGTCGGGCCCGCCGGAGAAGATCTTCAGCGATCCGGAGCTGGACCGGACCCGGGAGTTCCTGAGCGCGGTGCTCTGAGGGGTCCGAGCCCCTGCGGTGACAGCGGCGATGACTACCCTGACGAGGGATTCGGGGCGTGCCATCGACATATGCCCTGAGGTTATCGCTGCTGCTCGGAGGGGTGTTCCGGCCGTCAACCCCCGGTGTCCATCTCGGCAAGTACCCCTTTCCCGGGGCGCGTCGAGGGCTATCGTGGAGGGTGCCCAGCAGCATGGCCCGGGACCGTCCAGGGGGACGCAGTGGCGCTTCAGCACGAGTCGACCGCGCCGTACCGCTCGGTGCAGCGCGCCCTGCGGGTGCTCGATCTCATCGCCCGACGTTCCGCCGGCGTCGGCGAGGCGGAGCTGGCCAGGGCGGCCGGACTCAGCGGCCCCCGACTGGCCGGACTGCTGCGGATGCTCCGCCGCGAGGGGTACGTCACCCAGTCCGCCGACGGCACGTACACCTCCGGTGAGGCGCTCGACCGCCTCGGGACGGGGCCGGGCGCGGGGCGGGCCCCCTTGCAGGACTCGCTGGACCGGCTGCGGGGCGACCTCGGCGCCGCGGTGTACGTCGGCCGGTACCAGGACGGCGAGATCCGGGTCCCGTACTGCGCCGACGGACCCGACACCCCGGCCGTGCACGAGTGGGTGGACTTCCGTTCGTCCGGCCACGCCAGCGCCATCGGCAAGTGCCTGGTCGGGCAGCTCGACGCGGAGGCCCGCAGCGACCACCTGTCCCGGCACCGGATGGCCCGGCTGACCTCCCGGACGATCACCCACGAGGGCCAGCTGCTGACCCGGTTCGCCGCCCAGCCCGCGACGGTGCCGGTGCTCGACCTCCAGGAGTACGCGGTCGGCACGGTGTGCGCGGCCGTTCCGCTGACGGCCGGCGCCACCGCGGGGTGCCTCGCCCTGTCGCTGCCGGTCGAGCAGACCCACCGGTTGCGGCCGGCCGCGGACGCCCTCAACCAGGCGGCGGCCTCGGTCCTGCTCGCCCTCACGCTGTGACCGCCCGCGCCCGGTCGGCCAGCCCTGTCGACCGGGCCGCTCGGCGGCGGTCGGCGGCCCTGGCCGGAGCACTCCCGTGGACCGGGTATTATTTTTCTCGTCAGCCGGCGCCGCTAGCTCAGTTGGTTAGAGCAGCTGACTCTTAATCAGCGGGTCCGGGGTTCGAGTCCCTGGCGGCGCACCACAGGCACTGCCTGACCTGGGCGTTCTTCCTTCGGGAAGGACGCCCAGCGGCGTTTGGCCACCTAGTGGCGGCCGGCTCGGGGGGCGAGGGTGCCCACGATCAGGTCGGTCAGCGCGGTGACCGCTTCGGCGGCGGTGGACCGGCCCCGGTTCAGCTCGACGGCGATCGCCTCGGCCGCCCCCAGCACGCCGGTGCAGCGCAGCCGAAGGGACTCGGCCGAGAGGTCGGAGTGCGGCGCGAGGGCAGCGGCCAGCACCCTCGTGTAGTCGTCGAGCAGCTCGCACTGGACCGTCTCCATCTCCGGGTCCCCCCGCAGCGCGGCGGAGACGGCGGTGAACTCCGGCATGTCGGTGGCGCAGGCGAAGTACGCGGCGCTCATGACGCGGGCGACCTCGTCGGCGGCGGGACCGGCAGCCCGCAAGGCCCGAGCGGTAGCGGCCCGGTGCCGTGCGTCGAGCCGCCGGTAGAGCGCGAGCAGGAGGCCGGGGCGGGTGTCGAAGTGGCCGTACACGATCGGCCTGCTCACTCCCGCCGCTTCCGCGAGGGTGGCCAGCGTCAGACCGTCGGCGCCCCGGGCGCGTACGACCGCCACGGCGGTGTCGAGCAACTGCTCCCGCCGGGCCTGCTTGGACAGTCGGGTCGTGATGGCCATGCCCCTTCCCCCTGGTGTCTGACTCCACGCTATGTTACAAAACGTAGGCTACAAAATGTAACTTCATGCATGGGGAGGAACCCACGGTGGGTCAACCGGAATCAGTACTGGTCCTGGGCGGTTCGGGCCAGGCGGGCACGACGGCCTCCGCCCTCCTGCGCCGATGGCACCCGGCACTGCCGCTGACGATCGCGGGTCGCGACATCGGCCGCGCCCAGCGGGTGGCCGACGATCTCGGCGCCGCCACGGCCGTCACCGTCGACCTGCGCCGCAGCGACCTCGGCCTGCCGGCCGAGCACCGCTACTCGGCGGTGGTCGCCGCGCTGTGGGACGACCGCCTGAACGGACTGCACTACGCACAGCACCACGGACTGCCGTACCTCAGCATCTCCAGCGGCCTGGTGGAGATCGCACCGGAGGTGGTCGCGGGCGCCCAGCGGGCGGACGCCTCGCCGATCCTGGTGGCCAGCCACTGGTGCGCGGGCAGCATCGTCCTCGCCGCGCTGGACTCGGCCCGGGAGTTCGCGCGGGTCGACAGCATCCGGATCGGCGCCCTCCTGGACGAACAGGACACCGGCGGGCCCGCGGGGACGGCGGATCTGGCACGCTGGTCCACCGCCACCTCGGCCGGGCTGGTACGCCGTGACGGTGTCTTCACCTGGGTCAACGGCCCCGACGCGCAGACGGACGTGACCGGTCTCGACGGCACCGTGTGGTCCGGTCAGAGCATCGCCATCCTCGACGTGCCGAGCCTCGCCCTCGCGACGGGCGCACCGGACGTCCGCTTCGACTTCGCCCTCGGCGAGTCCGCGGGCCGGCGTCGCGGCGAGCCGCCTTCCGTCGAGGTCCGGATCGACCTCGACGGAACGGATGCAGCGGGTGCACCGCTCCGTACGGTCCGTTACCTCGTCCACCCGGCGGGGCAGCGTCCCTTGACGGCACTCGGCATCGCCCTCGGTGTCGAACGCCTGATCGGCTTGCGCGGCGCAGCCGTTCCGCCGGGCGTCCACACCCCCGAGTCGTTGCTCGATCCGGAGTACGCGGTCGAGCGGCTGGTCGAGCTGGGCGCCACCTTCGTCGACGCACCCGGCGCCTGAACGCCGGAGGGCCAGCGCGGTCAGAAGTCGCCCATCGCGTCGCTGATCGTGGTCGCGACCACCATGAACCCCACGCAGAACGCGACGACGACCCCGCAGAACACCAGGATGCCGGTGGTGCCGAGGAGGTTCGCCGTACGGGACGGCTCCTGGGCGGTGGCCTTCTCGGGCCGCTCGGCGGTGTAGTGCACGGGGACGAAGTCGTCCTCGATGATGGTCCCGGGCAGGTCCTCCTCCTCGAACCGCACGGTGCGGCCCTCGGCGGTGGTGAACTCGAAGACGAAGTGGCGGACGGTCCGCGAGCCGCTGTCGCTGCGGTGCGTGCTCGTGTAGATCCGCAGGCACCGGGCCTCGGCGACCAGCCCGCTACTCCAAGCCTGGCTGCGTTCCCTGGCCCGGAGCACGGTCGTCACCGCAATGGCGACCGCCACGCCCGCGATGAGGAGTGGCGCTGCGTAGAAGAAGATCAATTCCATGAGGTCCCCCCGTATGAGTGTCGTGCACGCCACGCGGCCACGGGCGACGTGCGCGAACAGGCTAAGCGTGGGGGGTCACGGGGGGACCCCGGGATGGTACTAACCCTGAATCAGCGTCAGAACGTGACGTCCGAGCAGGCGTAGAAGGCGTTCGGGGTGTCGTTGACCGTCCACACCGCGAGGATCACGTGGTGCCCGGACTTGCCGGAGGGCACCTGCCCGGAGTGCGAGAGGGTCCACGGGGGACGCTGACCGTTGTACGGCACCGTCAGGAACGGGGTGGACTCCAGGGCGGACCGCGTCAGCGGAGCGTTCTGGTTCCAACCGTTCTTGGTGATGTAGTACTTGAAGTCGGTCGTGGCGTGCGCGGCGGTGAACTGCCAGCGGAAGTTGTAGCTCTGTCCGCCGGTCAGCTTGGTGGTGGGCCAGGCGCTTCCGTTGGGCTGGTTGGGCTGGTCGAGGGCGCTGAAGCCGCCGTTCCCGGCGGAACAGATCTTGCCGTCGGCCGGACCCTTCGCCGGGAAGCCCTTCAGGCCCTCGACGCTCTGCGGCTCGTACTGGATGGAACCGCAGCCCTTGACGATGCCGCCGTTCCCGCACGCCTTCTGCCGGCTGAGGGGCTGATCGGTGTATCCGTGGCTGCTGGCACCACCGGTGGAGAGCGTCATGGCTCCGACGGTGGCGAGTCCGAGCATGGCCGCGTACATCTTTTTTCGCATGCTGCCGCTCCTGGAGAACGTGGGGGTTCTGTGAGGCGTACGCACATTTTGCGGTCTAGACCAAGACTCAGGTTATGGGCGTTAGTTGAACATGTCCATACCAAGAACGGAAGGAATCCGGTCGCCTCGACTCCGTGATCCGGCCAGGGGTTCGGCGTTACGATCGCCGTCGGCCGCCACCCGATGACGCCCCCGGACAGCGGCCCGCACCCCGCCAACTGCCCCTCCACCAGGCGTTCGTGCCGGATGGCGCGGGGGTGTCCCGGCGTCGGCGGACGTCGATCGGTCGACGGTCCGCCCGCCGGCCCGGTAGGTCGCACGCGAAGTGATTCTCCCCGGTGACCACCCACCGGACCCGGGCCCCACCACGTACCGCGCGGCCACCGGCCCGGGCGCCCCGTGGTCGTAGTCGGGGACGTAGACGGGAACCCGAGCGGCCCCGCCGACGACCGTGGAAGGACCCGGGCGGTCGGTTTCCCCGCCCGCGCCGGCACCCCGCACCGCTACTGCGGGTCGCCGCCCCGGCCGGTGTAGAACGCCACGGTCAGGTCCTTCACCAGGGCCTTGCGCTCGTAGTCGTCGAGCTCGACCAGTCCCCGCACGGTGAGCCGGGTGACGGTGTCCTCGACGGAGTCGACCACCGAGGTCAGCACCGAGTCCCGGTGCTGTGCGTCGATCGCCGCGATCCGCCGCCGCTGCATCGCCGCGGCGACCTCCGGCGCGTACTCGATCCGGGTGGGCTGCGCCGAGAACACCTCGATGCCCACCGGCAGGGCGTCCGCCGCGATCCGTCGCGTCAACGCGTCCCCCACCGCTTCGGCGTCGCGCAGGGTCGGCGCGTCCTCGTGGAACGCGTCCGCCGGCAGCTGCGACAGCACCCGGGCCATCGCCGCCTCCACGCACTCGCGCAAGTACTCCTGGTGGTCCTCGACGGCCAGCGCGGCCCGTGCGGTGTCCCGGATGTGCCACACCACCAGCACCACCACCCGCAGCGCGACGCCGTGCGCGTCCACCGCCGGCATCGCCTCGCTGCGCCAGTGCCGCAGTCGTACGTCGACCCGGCGGCGCAACAGCAGCGGGTTCACCCACACCAGTCCGGTGCGCCGGATCGTGCCCCGGTACCGTCCGAAGAGGCTGAGCACCCACGCCTGGCCGACCCGACCGCGGGCGAGCCCGCCGAAGCCGAGCAGCGCGAGCGCCCCGGGCACCGCGATGACCGCCCAGTGCCCGACGCCCATCGGGCTGGCGGGTCCGGCGGCCCGGGTGCCCGAGCGGGAGGTGACGGCGTCCAGCGCCGTGCCGAGCGGTCCGGCGTCGGCCCCGTACGCGGGCAGTTCGAGCAGCCGGACGGCCTCGGTGGGCAGCGCGCCGGCCCACCACAGGCCGATGACCAGACCCGCGCACCCGGTGAAGCCGGCGAGCACGCCGAGCCATCCGGGCAGGGCGCGGCCCAGTCGTTCCACCAGCGCGGGATCGGGCAGCGGTACGGGCCGTTCGCCGTCCGCCCAGAGCGCGTCCGGCTTGGGCGCCCGTCCGGCGGCGGCGCCCTCGGCCCGTTCGGCCCGTTCGGCCCGCTCCGGGCGATCGGTCCGGGCGGCCCGGGCCGTCCGGACGGCGGCTGCGGCGCGGTCCCGGTCGCGGAGGGCGCCGGCGGGGGTCGTGGGCTGCTCGCCGGTGCCGCGGCGACGGCCCACCACCGCGGGGGCCGCCGGCACGGGGGTACCGGTGGCGTCCTCGCGGAACAGCAGGTGCACGGGGATCTCGGTGGTGGCCTCGTTGTGGATCAGCCGCTGGCGGGAGCCGGGTTCGTCGGACCGCACGGGTCGCTGGGCCGGGGAGGGCTGCGGGGGCTGGGGGGTCTTCGGTGACCGGGGGGTCACCGGGCGTGCGTCCGTCATGAGAAGAGTCGCCGCCAGGTCTCCGGGCCCGGGTATCCGTCGGCTTCCGTGCCGCGCCAGCCCTGGGCGCGCTGGAACGACTCCACGTTGCGCCGGTCGCTCTCGCTCCAGCGCGGGCCCGGGCCCTGCGCGTAGTGCCGGCCGAACCCCTTCCGCTTGAGTTGTTTGCCCAGCTGGGTGACGTGCGGGTTGTTCTGACCGGGGCGGAAGTGCCCCCGGCCGGGGAACGCCGGACTGCCGCCCTGGCCCGGGTTCTGGACCGAGCCGCCCGGACGCGAGCCGCCCGTTCCGCCCGTCGTCCCGGTCCCGGGGATGTCCCGGCCCTTGCCGCGCACCAGGTAGTCCCAGGTCTTCGGGCCCGGGATGCCGTCGGCGGCCGAGCCCTTCCAGCCCTGGGCCTGCTGGAACGCGCGGGTGGCCCGCAGGTCGGCGTCGCTCCAGCGCGGGCCGGGTCCGCCGCGGTAGAAGCGGGAGCCGCCGCGGTCCCTGAGCATCCGCCCCAGCTCGGTGACGTGCCGGTTGTGGGCGCCCGGCCCGAACTTGTCCGCGCCGGGGAACGCCGTGCTGCCGGGCGGGATGCTGCCGGTCGGCCCGGAGGAACCGCCGCCGGACTGCACCCCGCGGTAGCGGTAGGGGATGTAGTTGTTGGCGTTGTTCCAGTACGGGTACGGCGTCGAGCGCTTGATGGCCTTCGGCGGGGTCTGCTCGTAGGCGATGTAGTGGCTACGGGTGTAGTCGGTCCAGCCGCCGAAGATCGTGACGTGCGAGCCCGAACCGGGGTTGGACGGATTGTGGAACAGCAGCATGTCGCCCGGCTGGAGCTCGGCCTTGGTGATCCGGACGGCGAAGCCGGCGAGGCTCCCGGTCCACTGGTTGCTGCCGAGGCCCCAGGCCATCGAGACGAAACCCGAACAGTCCTGTCGGTACCCGTCGGACCAGTACTTGGACATGCTGTACGGGACCTTGGCGTTGACCCAGGTCTTGGCCCGGTTGATGATCTCGGCCCGGGTGACGGCCGGGAAGTTCGTCGCGGCCGGCGTGGCGGTCGGCGTGGCGGTCGGCTCGGGCGAGGTCGCGGGACCGTACAGCGGGCCGGCGGTGCCCTGCGGGGTCCCGGCCGGCTCCTCGGCGTCCCCGCTGCCGGGGGCGTACGGGACCCCGGGACCGCCGGGGTCGCCCACGGGGGCGGGGGTCGGCCCGGGCAGCAGCGACCCGACGCCGCCGAGCAGCGCGGACCCGCCGGCCGGGTGCCCCGAGCCGAGCGGGCGGTACTCGGCCGCCACCGCGGTCAGCTGCGATCCGCTGAGCACCGTCCCGGCCGCCGCGGCGAGGACCACCGCCTGTCGTCGGGCGCCGTGCGCCGCCGGACTGCCGCCGAGCCGGACCGGCAGACCGCGGGCCCGGGCCCGCCTCCGGTCGGCACAGCCCGGACAGTCGCAGTCGCTCGCGGGCGCCACCTCTTCGAATACGGGAGCGTCCATTCGATTCCCCTCACACACCGGAATTGACCTCCGCGCGCATCCGCACAGGGCGTCAGCTTCTCAACTGTCCGGACATATCGCACGTTGACTGCCCAAATGATGCACAGTCAGACATACAATATTTCAACCCCTTGAGGGTACGTCAGATTCCACCCGTACTCCGCGTTCGGGCAACCAGCCACACAAGGGTCAAAAGTCACCAGCGGGCAGGGTTGCTCCAGAAGGTACAAGTGTGATCAAGTGATTACGGAAACGGTGGTACGCACCGATCACACCCGGAACTCCCCGCTCCGGACCGGTCGCGCGCCCCGCTCCACCCATGGCCCCGGACATCCCCCGTCCGGGAGCCGGACCCGCACCCCACCCCCGGGACCGGACACCCCCCGTCCGGAACGCGCGGATCCGGCGCTGCCGGCCCCGGGGCTCCCCCGCCCCGGGGCCGCACCACCCGACGTGATCCCGGTCACGCGCGGGGGCCGGGGGCGGCACGGCCTCCGCCGCTCCCGGCCCCGAGCGGGGTTCCGGAGCACTCCGGGACATCGGGTAGAGTTGTCCAGGTCAGCACGCGCCGCTAGCTCAGTTGGTTAGAGCAGCTGACTCTTAATCAGCGGGTCCGGGGTTCGAGTCCCTGGCGGCGCACAGACACGTGAAGCCCTCCGGCGAGCCGGGGGGCTTTTCGCTGTCCGGGACCCCCGGGCGCCCGGCCGCTACGGTGACCCCCATGGCGCGCGACATCCAGGAGCGGATCAAGAAACTCATCATCGACCGGCGACTGCGTTCCGGTGCGGTGCTGCCCACGGAGCCCGAACTGATGGAGCTGCTCGGCGTCAGCCGCAACTCCGTCCGCGAGGCCCTCAAAGGACTCCAGGCCATGGGGATCGTGGAGATCCGGCACGGCTTCGGCACGTATGTCGGACCCATGTCGATGGCTCCCATGATGGAGGGGCTCGTCTTCCGTACCGTCGCCGGGCACTACCGGGGCGAGGCGAGCCTGCTCCAGCTCCTCGAAGTGCGCGCGGCGCTGGAGACCGGGCTCGTCTCCCGGCTCGCGGGGCGGTTGCCCGCGGGGGACCTCGCCGAGCTGGAGGTCCTGGCCGATCGCATGGACGCGCTCGCTGCGGAGGGGGCGTCCCTGTTCGAGACGGACCGTGCGTTCCACGCCGCGCTGTACCGGGGGCTCGGGAACCTGTTGCTCGGTGAGGTGCTCGAAGCGTTCTGGGACGCGTTCCACCGGGTGCGGACGGATCTGGTGGACGTTCCGCAGGATCCGCGGGTGACCTGTCGGCAGCACCGGGAGATCCTTGATGCGGTGCGGTCCGGGGACGTGTTGCGGGCGGAGCGGGCCATCCAGGACCACTTTGGGCACGTTCGTGATCGGTTGGCTGCGACGGTCGGCTCCGCTTGAGCGGTTCCTCGGTGCGTTCACCTGGCGGTGCGGTGTCCCGTGCGGGTGCGTGGTGGTGACCCGCGCAGTTCCCCGCGCCCCTTCGGTACGTCCCGCTGGGCCTGCGCGGTTCACCGCGGGTGCGCTGTGGCCTTGCGCAGTTCCCCGCGCCCCCTGTCGGGGCGTCCAGCTCCCGTGCGGGGTCCAGCTCCCCTATCGGGGCGTCCCGCTGGGGCTGCGTCGTGGCTGGTCGCGCAGTTCCGCTGCCGGTCACCCCGCACTCGGGCGACCAGCGCCTCATGGACGCCCTGCCGCCTGAGCGCCGATTCGAAGG
>NZ_JBHXEN010000014.1:0-87267 GCF_042724695.1 Streptomyces sp. NPDC127068
GCCGCAGGCGGGCAGCCAACCCCCCCACGGCCCCCCCACCGTGCCGGGGGGGGCCCCGAGGCGTTCAGGAGGCCAGTTCGCAGGCCCGCGGGGACCGGGCGCCCCGGTGCGCACAGGTGGCCGCCGCCGCCCGGGCCGCGAAGCCCAGGACGTCCGTCCAGACGGGCCGGGGCAGCCCGGACAGTGCCCCGGCGGACAGCGCCCCGTGCGCGGTCAGCCGGTGGAGCAGCGCCGCGGTGACGGTGTCGCCCGCGCCGATCGTGTCGACCACCCGCACCGGTACGGCAGGAACCGCGAGTGCGCCGGCCTCCCGGGTGTACACGGACAGCCCGGCCGCCCCCCGGGTCAGCACCACCGCCGCGGGGCCCGCCGCCAACCACTCCCGCGGCGTGCCGCCCAGCCACTGCGCGTCCTCGACCGAGAGTTTCAGCAGGTCCACGGAGGGCAGCCAGGACCGGAACCGCGCCCGGTGGGCCTCGGCGTCCGGGACGAGGGCGGGGCGGACGTTCGGGTCCAGGACGGTCAGGACGCCGGGACCGGCGGACCCGTGCAGCAACTCCTCGTAGGCGCTGGCCCCCGGCTCCAGGACGAGCGAGCAGGTGCCGAAGGACACCGCCCGCGTCCCTTCGGGCAGCCCCGCGGGTGCGGTGAAGAGCCGGTCGGCGGTGCCGTCCACGTAGAACGCGTACCCGGCGGAACCGTCCGCGCCCACCGTGGCCAGGGCCAGCGTCGTCGGCTCCGGCCCCCGCTGGACGTGCGACACGTCCACGTCCGCCCCGCGCAATCCGTCGAGCAGGGCCTGACCGTAGCCGTCGGTGCTCAGCCGGGACAGGAACGCGGTGGGGGAGCCGAGCCGCCCCAGGGCCACCGCGGTGTTGTACGGGCCGCCGCCGGGCCGGGGACCCAGCGGGGCCAGCGGCCCCTCCCGCTCCGGCACCAGGTCGATCAGGGCCTCTCCGGCGACGACGATCACGTACGGGTCCCTTCTACGGTTCCGGCGCGTCCCGCACCGCAGCGTACGCGGACGGCCCGGCGCCCCTCCCGCCCCGGCAACGGCTGCCCCAGCTGCCCGGTCACGGCGTCCGTGCCACCCCTGCCCGGTCGCCGGAACCGCGGCCGGTAGGGTCGTCAGCGGCCCCCGGGGCCAGCCGGACTCCGTTGACCTGCACGAACACATGGAGACGTCATGTCTGCCCACTCGACTCCGAGCCGCCGCGCCCTGCTCCAAGGGGCGGCCGCCGTTCCGGTGGTCGGACTCGGTCTCGCCGGCTGCTCCACCGAGGGGAACCGACGGGCCGCCAGCGCGACCCCCACGGCCCCGGTGGAGCTGGGGCCCGAGGGCGAGGTGGCGAAGGGCACCACCAAGCTGTTCGAGGAGCAGAAGGTGGTCGTCACCCGGGCCGAGGACGGCGGTCTCACCGCCTACGGCAGCGTGTGCACCCACGCCGGGTGCCCCATGAACAAGCTGGAGGGGACGACCCTGATCTGCTCCTGTCACGGCAGCCGCTTCGACGCCACCACGGGCGAGGTGCTGGAACGCCCCGCGACCGTGCCGCTGCCCGAGGTGCCGGTCCGGGTCGAGGGCGGCCGACTGGTCGCCGGCCCCGCCGAAGCCTGAGCACCCCGACGCCTGAGCACCCCGGGCTTGAGCACCCCGGGCTTGAGCACCCCGGGCTTGAGCACCCGGGGCTTGAGCACCCGGGCCGTGGCACGGCCGGGCCCGATCAGCCCCAGTCCCAGGTGATCCCCAGCAGTCCCGCCCGCACCTGCGGTTCCACGAAGTGCACCGAACGGTGGCGCCCGCTCAACAACAGCTCCCGGCGCCCGCAGCGCGGTGCCGCCGCGGAGTTCTGGGTGAACCGGTGGCAGCGCACCGGCAGCGCCTCCTCCGCGAAGCTCACCTGGAGCAGGTACTGCCCCCCGGCGAAGCTGAAGCCGCGCACGTACTCCTGCGAGGTGCCCGCCGTGCCGTCCTCGAAGGCGTAGCGGAACAGATGGGTGTCACCGCCCCGCAGCACGGTGTCGAACAGGAACTCCGCCACCAGCACCCCGGTGCCGCCGTGCCAACGCACCCGGCCGGTCCGGCAGTTCTCCAGCGCCCGGACGACGACCCGGTCGGGGGCGCAGCCGGGGTCGCCGTGGTGGATGGCCACGTACCGGTCGACCCCGTCCTTGTGCGCGCGCACGATCTGGTGCGACTCGCGGCCCAACAGTTCGCGACGGGTGCCGATGTGCACCCGCTCGTGGTGCCCGACGGTGTGCAGTCCGCCGTCGAGCGGCGACTCCAACTCCCCGAGGAGCTGTTCCAGCACGTCCGAGGCCTCCACCAGGGAACGGTACGTCCGCGCCGCGGGGCGCCCGGAGCCCTTGGTGCCCTCGGGCTGGGCGAGGAGCCGGATCAGGGACTCCTCGGGCAGGTGCAGGACCTCCTCCAGGGCACGGACCGCCCGGAGCGACTCGGCGCGCTGCGGGCGCCGGGCGCCCTGTTGCCAGTAGCTCAGACTCGTCACCCCCACGTGCACGCCGAGCCGGGCCAGATGGTGCTGCACCCGCTGGAGGGAGAGGCTGCGCGCGGCGATCGCGGCCCGCAGGGCGGTGTGGAAGGGACCTGCCTTCAACGCCGTTTCGAGGTCCTCGGCGGGAGCCTGTGCCGGAGGTGTGCCGTGCCGCATCCAGGGGCCCTTCTGTGAATGTCCACAACGGCCCGACCGGTCGCCGGTACCGGTGCCGGGGCTGACCTGGCCGTCCTCCCCGACGCGTTCACACGGGTGCGCCCCCGTTCACGGACCCGTGTGCCCCCGCATTGAAGCGTGTTGACCTGCACTGGACAACACCTGATGCTCAACCCCAGCGTCCGGACGCGCTCCTCCGCTCACCCATCCCCCCAGTGGGAGGAACGCGATGCGCAAGAGAAACCCTCACACCACCCCACCGCGACGGTCAGCACTGCTCGCGGTGACCGTCGCCGCCGCGGCCCTGGCGGCACTCACCGCGCCCGTCGCCCAGGCGGCGCCGCCCACCACGCCGACCGCTGCCGCGGCGGCCGCCGACGGCCGGGCCGCTCCCGGTGACGTCTCGGCCCTCGCCACCAAGCGGCTGGACATCACCATGCAGGCCCAGCAGAAGACCAACTGGTGCTGGGCCGCCGCCGGCAACACGATCGCCGCCTGGTACGGCCGCTCGTACTCGCAGAACCAGTTCTGCAACGCCGCCTTCGGCCGCTCGCAGAGCTCCCAGTGCCCCAACTCCCAGGCCACCCTGGGCGATGTGCAGACCGGGTTGCGCTGGACCGGCGTCAACCCCGGCTCGTACGTCAACGGCTGGCTGCGCTACCCCACGCTCCAGACCGAGATCAACGCCAACCGGCCCGTGGAGACCCGCATCCAGTGGTCGTCCGGCGGCGGCCACATGCACGTCCTGTACGGCTACGACGACTCGGGCAGCTGGGTCTACTGGGGTGACCCCTGGCCGAGCAGCCAGCGCTACAGCTGGGCCTCCCACAACTGGTACGTCAACAACTCCACCTTCAGCTGGACCCACTCCCTCTACCGGATCGGGGCGTGAGACCGGTGCGATCCACCACACGACACCAGACCGCCGCCGGGACCCTGCCCCGGGCCGCGCTCACCCTCGGCGCGGCGGCCCTGCTCACCGTCCTCGCCGCCCCCGCGGCCACCGCCGACGCACCCCCGGCCACCGACCCGGCGGCCAGCGCGGCGGCCGACAAGGCGGCCGGCAGCGCCGGCACGCTCGACACCCTCACCCGGTTCTTCGCCCAGGACGGCGGCCAGACCCGTCCGCCCGGCGCGCCCGACGCACGGGCGTCCGCCACCGGCGCACCGCGCGTCGAGGACGGTGCGGTGCCGGTGCACCACCTGTCCCCCGACTTCGTCGCGGGCAAGCCGGGCGCCCCGGTCGCCGTCCCGGTGTTCCACGCCAGCCGGGCGGTCGCCGCGGACGGCCGCACCGCCTCCCTGTGGACGGCCCGGCACGAGGGCCGCTGGCAGGTCGTGAACATCGCGACCGGCGACGACGAGATCCGGTACGCGGCCCTGGGCGAGCGGAAGCTGCCCGGCGGAACCGTCTTCCAGGAGCCCCAGATCGGCGCCTGGTACGTGCAGCGGGGCGCCCGCGTGGTGCCCCTCGACGGGGAGGCGCGCCGTGCGGTGGGCGCCGACGGCGCGACCCTCGCCGAGTACCGCACGCACGTGCGGAGCGCCTACGGCGACAAGCTGCGCGGTTCGGGCTACGCGAAGTCCGGCAAGGCGGGCGGGTACGGACCGGCCGAGGCCGCCCCGGGCGCCGAACGGGCGCACGGACCGGCCGCCCACGACACGCCCGCGACCCGGGCGACCGAGCCGGACGGCGCCCTGAGCGTGCCGGTCGCGGTCGGCGCCGGCGCGGCCGGCGTGGGCCTGCTCGCCCTGCTGCTGTGGGCCGGCACCGCCCTGCGCCGCTGGGCCGGGCACCCGGGCAGCTGAACCACCCGGGGCCGCACCGCCGTGCGGCCCCGGGTCCGCTCCGGGCGCCCGCCGCCCGGGGCACCACGCCCCCGACCCCCGGTGTCCTCGCGAGACCACTCACCCCGCGAGCGCACCGGGTCGGGCCCCAGGGCCCGGGGCAGCCGGGCGCGGCACGGACGACCCCGTGTCGCGCCCGGCCCGCGCACCCGTCGACCGCCCTGGTCCGCGGCACGATCGTCAGTGCCCGCCAGTAGGGTGTGAGACATGGCAGACCCGTCTGCGTACAAGATCACCGGAATTCTATCCGGGGTCTGATCACAGCCCGATGCCGGACAGCTTGGACAGCCTGGTCAGCTCCGGGTTGCTGCGGCGGTGCAGGGACGACACGACGCGGAACACTTCCCGCCCCATGGGGTGGATGCGTGCCATCTGCGGGGCCACGTCCCACGCGACGCTCAGGCTCTTCAGGGCTCCGTCCCGGTCTCCAACGTCAAGCTGCGCCCGCGCGACGTTGATATGGGTCGGCGCTACCCGGGTCGGCGGGAGGCCGTCCAGGGCGGCCGACAGGTCGTCTGTGAGGCTCAGGGCGTCCCTGGGCTTGCCCAGGTCCACATAGGTGGCCAGACGGTGCGTGAAGACGTTCTGAGGGCCGACTGTGAGCCCCAGTACGTCACGGTCGCGGTTGCCCATGGTGTCGGAGGTGGCCACGGCAGAACGGATGTGCCGCTCAGCCTCCCGCTTCGCTTCCCGCTTGTCCTTGAGCCTGCCCGCGAGGGTCATCCCGCGAAGGTTCAAGATGCACACGGCGATGTCCCGATCCGTGCCACTGAGTGCTTGCTGAGCGTCGATGATCGCGCGGTCGATGAGGGTCAGCCCCCGTTCGACGTCCCCGAAGTTCAGATAGGTCCCCGCCCGGTCCCGTGCGGCGACGGCGACCCCGATGGGCGTGGGGTGCTGTTCCACGGCCCACCTCTGGCGCGTCACGGCCAGCTCTGCCATGTCCATCCAGCGGTGCCGCGCGGCGACCCAATAGACGGTGCTGTAGACCTCTGAGAGGTCTGTCCATGCCTCAGCCGTGTTGGTTGTGTGTGCGTGCGTCGTGGCGTCCCTGAGCAGCTTGGGGAGCACTCCCAAGAGCTGGGACACGTTCATCTGCTTCCGGTGCTTGTGCGCCTGCTCCATGTCGGTGCTGAGCTGCCCCACAGGGACCGACTCCAAGCCTGGAAGGTCATAGTCCCGCAGGGCGGCGCGCAAGTGCGTCAGAGAGCGTTTCTTACCCTTGGCCACAGCGGCCTTCCCCAGCACTTCCGCCATGGTCAGCCCCATAGGCTTGCCCACTGCGGCGGCGACGGCGGGCGTCAGGGTCCGGTCTCCAACTTCGATCTTGGACAGCAGGGAGAGCGAGACGTTCGCCCGTCTGGCCAACTGCACCTGTGTCAGACCGCGCTCTTTTCGGAGCACTGCCAGGTTCTCGCCGGGCGCAAGCTCTGTCGTGCTCTCGGGCTCATCGGTAGCGCTCATGGGCTCAGTCTTCCTCGCGGAGTCATCGCTGGATCCATGGTCACAGGTACTTCGGGTACCCGCACGGGCTCTGTGCAATCCGTGTGCAAGTTCCGCCGGAACCAGCGGCGTTGACTATGCACAGGGCCAGTCGCGGATGACAGGGCGGAAGTGATGACGCAGTTACTGACGTGGGAGCCGGGCACCGCCGTGTTCGACAAGCGGGCGCAGATGGTCGGGTTCGTGGACAAGCAGCACGGTCACAAGGTCATCCTGAAACGTCCGTCCGGGTTGAGCTGGGAGGCATGCGACCTGGGGGTGCGGGTGGCCAACAGCCGGGAGAAGATCCAGCTCCAAGCGCTGGCGCGGCACCACGCGAACGCAACGGGTCTTGCCAAGCTGGGGCGCTACCGGTTCGGGGCCACGCGGTGAGCCGCGTTCCGAAGGGGCGGAAGTTCACCGACGACGGCATGTTCTGGGGCGGCGTGCTGGCCCTGCTCACCTGGGGGTCGTGCCTCGCGCTGGTCATGACCGTGGTCCTGAAGCTCACCGACAGCCCCTAGCGGGCGGGAACCACCTGATTCTCCGGGCCGGCAGCGTGGCGTCCAGACGCGCTCTGCTGAGTCCGGTGCAACTCCCGGGCTCTCAGTCGGACACCCGTCCGCAGTGTTCCCCCGCTGGCTGAGGGCCTGGGGCACGACACCCCGGTTCCGGCCTCAGATCTGCCCGTCTCACCCGGCCAGGTCTGAGCGAATTTTCCCCCTGCCGGAACCGGGGGCAGTTCCCCGCCCCCCACAGGATCGCCATTCAGGACGGCCGGGCGTGACGGTGCGGCCGTCCCGGCTCCTGCGGGAGGCGGGTTCCACGCAAGTGCAGTGAACCACTCCACACCATGGAGGTCTTGCACGATGAGCACAGCAATCGAGACGCGGACGCGTGATCCGCGCACCATCCTGAACGCGCTGGAAGAGCGCGTTCCCCACCTCGTGGCCGATGTGGGGGTGGCCGACCTGTGGGAGCGGGAGGTTCGTCTCCTGCTGCGGGACAGCGTGGCCGTGCGCAGTCTCGCGGAGCGCATTCTCGGCCAGGGCATCGCGTACGTCGTCACCGCGATGGAGAACCCCGGCACCGACATGGGCGTCGGGTACACCGTGGACATCGGGGTTCATCAGCTCATCCTCGACACGCCCCTGTACTTCGCCCTGTGCGACGCGCACAACGGCGGCCGGTACAAGCACCATGCCCCGCTGATCGAGCGGCGTCGTGACGGTGTGGTGGCGCGGACGGCCGAGCTGATCCGGGCGGCCGGGTTCACGGTCGATGACGAGCTGTGGGCTACTGACGCGTCCGACTGCTCGCCGTGCAACGACAAGGTCCCCGACAGCCACTGAACCAGCGCTACAGTTCCTGCCCCCACCCCCTCTTCAGGGGGTGGGGGCGCAGCACTGCCGTACCTCCGACACGTGAAGGAAGCTACGTTGCCCGCACGCCACAACCTCGACAGTGAACGCGAACTCTGGGACACCTACGCCGAGAGCACCCGGAAGGACGTGTTCGAGTCGGAGCCCGTTTTCCGGTGGACGCAGTACGCGGGGCACGGGCCGGGGCCCGAACTCCTCGGCTCGCCGGAATCCGTCCTCGAAGTCGGCTGCGGTACCGGCCGTGCCCTGGCGTACCTCGCTCAGCAGGGGATCAAGGCGACCGGGGTTGATATGTCTCCGGTCATGGTGGCGAACACCACGGAACGGTGGGGCCCCATGGGGGTCCAGTTCGTGTGTGCGGAAGTTCTTTCGTATCTGGCCGAAACGACGGAGACCTATGACGCCGTCTATTCGATGTTCGGCGCTGTTTGGTTCACTGATCCGGCCAAGCTGCTTCCTCTGATCGCCAGTCGGTTGAATCCGGGCGGTGTGCTCGTCTTCGCGCACCCTCCGGCCATTCCCGGCGCATACGGGCCGCAGGGAATGTACAAGGGCGGGTTTGCGGGCAAGGCGATGTACACGTACCGCTATAGCTATACGCTCCGGAAATGGGAAAGTCTCTTGCTCAAGGCCGGGTTTCAGGAAGCGAAAGTGCGTGAATTGGAAGCCCCGACGCAAGGTCACATCGGAACCCTGATCGGCCGTGCTGTAGCCGCCTGAAAAGCGACGCAAATTCGAGGCCGGCACCCCATCCTCATTGAATGCATTCCGTAGTCGAGTGATTGTTTCACCCTCCTGGACCCGTACAGGATGGGGGCCTCTATGACGCCCCGGTCAGGAAGAGAGTAACCCAGGGGGGATCCCCCTCCCATCCCCGCCGAATTCTTGTGAAATTTTTCCACGACTCTGCGAGCGATCCGAGACGAATTGAAGCGTCGGAAGAATTTGTTTCTTTCGTGCTTGTTCGTGTCGCTGAAGTCTTTTCGTGTTGCGTTCTTGCGCTCTCGCAGCATGTGCCGTGCCGCCTCTCGGCGGCACGGCTCGTTGGTGCCTGTGGTGGTGCGGTCGGGTGCCGCAGGCGCAGGCGTGGACAACTGTCTGTCTGCGCCTGCGGCTACCCCTCAATCCGATCTATGTGTCAAATCAGGTGCCGAGGATATTTGGATCCCTGGAACTGGGATGCCAGGTCCAGGATTCTGGTACGCATGAATTCGCGTTCCATTTCCTTCTCGACTTCCGGGGGAATGTCGCCGGAGGTTGGGTCATACCGTCCGATCGATCTTTCCCGCTCCCGCTCGATCCGGTAATTACCGGTAGGGCATCTCCGGATGCGGACCCGTCCCGAATCCATCAGGCCGCCAGCTTGAGGCCGACCGACCGGACCGGATCAATCTCCGTGACACCGATGAATGTCTTACAGGTCGAGCGTTCCTTGTCGGAATCCGGGTTGTACGACATGTGCCAGGTCATTGCGTAGCCCTGCCCGTCGTCATCCGTCAGCGACTTACCGACAAGGCCCATCGGAACATTTGGGGCCTTGATCGCTACCGCGTACGCGTGGCCTGTATAGGCCATCGCACCCTTGACGAATGGAGACATGACGACATTGAAGCCGTGCAGCTTTCCGATGATCGCTTCACGGAGTGCGTCGCCGGAGTCGCCGGAGTCGGCCACCTGGGAAAGGTTGGGGTCGTCAAGAAGGATCTTCTTGATATCCGGGTCAACGACAAGCCATCGGGCCCCGCCGGTCGCGCGGGCCTTGTCGAGAATCGCACCGGCCGAGGTGATCGCATGCCGGGGCTTGGCCGGATCGATCACCAGTGCGCCGGGCGCGGCCGTGGTGGCGTCGATCTTCCTCTGAAAGGCCGCGCCGATGGCCTCCTCGATGTACTCGGCAAGGCCGGTTGTCTGCGGCGCGACGACCTGTGTTGCGAAGTCATGGATATTCAGCGCCATGTCATAGGCATCAAGGTCCACGGGGTTCGCGGCGTAGGTGTCCAGCGTGAGGGAAACGGTCTGCTCAGAAATGGACTGAGCGATCTTGTCCATGGAGCCCTCAAACTTCTTCGGGGCGATGGCCTTTGGGACACGGATGCGGACGTTGGAGCCGTGGCCTCCCTGAAAGTCTGACTCAGCGTCACGGAATACGGTCTTGCCGAGAACCAGCTCGGCCTTGAGGATCTCGACAGCGACACCGGCCACCATCTGGGACGTGGCGAAGCTGTTGTTGGCGACGGCGTCGCGCATGGTGGTCACTCGGAATTACTCCTAAAGGGGTTCAAGGGGAACTGCTGGGAAGGGGAGGGGGTTTGCGGGTCAGGCCGCGTCGGAGAACGCGACCTGAGAGGTCTCGGCGTGGCTGGGCTTGGCACGGCGGTACTCGAACACCGAACGCGCTGTGTCGGCCTCTGAGGCGTTCCGGATGGTGCCGGTGCGGTCATGGGTCACGCGGTGGTACTCGGCCGTCAGAGCGCGCGCCTCAACGCTGCCCTTCAGGTTCTCGACAAGGTCCGGGTACGGGATCAGAAGCGCATGGCCAAGATCGATGACGTCACGGACAGACATCTCAGAATCGCCGTTGAGCCATCGGTACGCGGTGGACTCGGCGCGGCCACAGCGGGCGGCCACTTCCTGATAGGTCAGGCCAAGCTCGGTGCGGCGGTTCCGGAAAGGGGTGAGGTTGACCATGGGGTCTCCTGTCTCTCCGCCTCTGGAGGGCGGAGGATGGTGGGTAAATGAAAAAAGGCCCGTCTAGGCGGGCCATGGCAGTACCTCAGAAGCCGCCTTCAAGGGGCGGCTACCAGTTACCTTGGAAGCGATATTCGAGCCCCAGGCCGGCACGGGGTGGGCTCTGGTGATCTCCGGCTGAGGTAGTCGCCTATAGAGGCAGCCTTTGAAGGCTGCCTTGAGAACTAACCACTCAGGGCAGCTTCAGGGCTGCCCCTGACTGCCTCACAAAAGGACACACGGAGGGGGCTTACGCCCCTATGAGGGATCATCTCTCAAAAGATGATCTCTGGTGTCCTTCTGTGTCTCACAGGAAGGTATCCGGGTAAGGCAGGCGTTAGAGTCTCGCCGAATCGCTGGTTGACCGTCTCAGGTCAGAGCCACCACCAACGACCGACTTCCGCCGCTGGTGTCCCTAGAGGGTTTCTTTCCCCTCACCCGTCACGTACCCAGTCCGGTTCCCCGATCCTGTGACAACCCAGTTCGTGTGAAGTGGGTCACGCCCTGGATGGCCCCCTTCCGGCCCGGGGCCAAAGCCCCGTACGCGCCCCGCCGCACTCCAGGGACACCCGGATGCCGGGAAGGGTCACGAGGGCTTGAGAGCGGCACGCAGAGACGGCGATGCCCCCGCCAGTCGAAGCCAGCGGGGGCGGAGCAAGAGAGGTCACCGCCTGAAGTGCGGTCCGTTGTAGTCGTCGCCGGTGATCTTCCGGGCAGCGCCGTTGGCGATGACCGTACGGCCCACCCGGACACTCTTCTCTCGGTGATCGGCTTCGGCCATTCGGAATTCCCGGATCATCCGGCGGTGAAGCGCCTTGAAGGCGCGGGCGGCGTACGAGCCGTCCACGGCCTCCCCCCGGGCGTACTTGCCGATGGCGGTCCGGTACCCCTGACTCGTCGTCCCCAGGTGGCAGAGCGCGGCATGCGCGTACTTGTGCCACGGCTGGGAACACTCGTTGGCCATGATCTCTTCCGGGGTGTACTCATCCAACTGGATACGGCGCTTCCGGTACTCCTCCCGGACCTCCTTGAACCCGTCCGGCCCCAGAGGGATACCACCGGCGAACCTCATCGAGTCCCGCTCACGGAAATGAACCTCGGAGCAGATCCCGCCGCCCCATGACCTGAGCGCCTTTTCCCATGCCTTCCGTTCGCGCTCTTTCGGGTCCTGATAGGTGCGGCCAGCAACTGGCCAGCCGTAGGAGATCAACTCTTTGACGAGCCGACCGGACCTCTCCAACTTGACTATTTTCTCCATCAGTTCATGACAGAGATCATCCGGCCCCAAGACCAGACCCTGCCAGTCCCGGGCCGCTTTCTCGGCAACCCTTCTGGCGAGTGGGTAAATATCCTGGGTGGCCCAACCAGCGTACGACACCGTTCCTCCTTTAATGGCGAAGGGGCCCCCGCATTTGGGCGGGGGCCCCTATCTGATTCTTCCCGTCTTGAGATTCTGATCAGGCGGCGAGCGCGGCTTCCTTGTTCTCGCTCCAGAACCTGTCCCACTGCGGACGGATCTCCGAAAGGGAAACCTCCCGCGCCGCCTCGCTCGCCTCTTCCGCGAATCCGGGCTCTATCGTCCCGGAGAGGACGTCACCCGCTCGGGCGGTAAGGTCCTCGGGTATCCAGGTGTGGACGATCGGAACGCAGGGGCTCTTGGGGGACCCGCCGAAATAGATGCGGATTCCTGAGTTGCGCAGAAGCTCGCCGCGCTTGTACCAGTCTTGTTCCCTGTTCCACCAGTCGCGGTAGGTCTCGCCGGTTCCCGTGACTTCCCAATAGGCATCCACGACGGGATCGGCTTCCAGCTTTTTCAGGTTTTCTTCGTGACGCTTCATGGTCTCTACGGTCTGCGTCCAGGCGACGGAACCGGGTTCGAAAGATCCGAGAGTTGCTGAGAGGTTGGATATCGCCTGCGTCAGTTGCGCGATCTGCGGCCTGTTGTCCTTCCCGGGGACGAACTCTTTCGTGGTGATCTCCTGATCCCCCAGAAGATCCATGTAGGATGCTTCGACAGAGGTGCGCACAAACTCGATCGGCCAGCCGATGCGGAAGCGGCATTTCTTGTAGGTGCTGTGAGTGCGGCACTTCATGTAGTGGTACCGCTTCCCTGTCTTGCTGTCGCTTGAGTCGGAGTTCATGTGCTCGCCGCACGGGCAGTAGATGGTTTCCCGGAGCGGATTGGAAATCGCCTTCGCTACGGTTCCTCGCTTCGCATTCAAAACATCCTGGAGCTTTGCGAACTCCTCTGGGGTGAGAATCGGGTCAGCCCACTGCACTGGCAAACCGTCCCGCATCCGAATCTCACCCTTGTGCATGGCGTAGCCCATGAGAGAAGGCTTGGACAGAACGACCTTGAGATTATTGTGCTGCCACTGATAACCCTTGACCTCGGTCATCTTTTCGTCGCGACCCTCAAGAGCATTGACGTGCGCCTGATAGTCCTTGGCTGTGAGTACGTCGCGCATGTTCCAGTCCCGCGCGATCTCCGAAAGCCTGTGACCACGGTTGACCAGCCGGTCGTAAGCCTCCCGGATCAGCTTGGACGTGACGGGGTCCAGAAACAGCCGCCGCCGACGCTTGCCGTCGCTGTATATGAAGGGGAGCGCGCGGTAGCCGAACGGCCACAGGCCGCCCGGCCAAAGGTCGTGCTGGCGGAACTGCTCGACTTGGATCAGCCGCTTCGTGACGATGGCGGCCCGGTACTCCTGCGCCTGAGTAGCCTTGACGTAGGCGATCATCCGGCCCGTGGGCGTGTGGATGTCCAGGGCGGGATCATCGAGACAGATGATCTCCTTACCGGCCTGGTGGCAGCGCTCGGCGAAGACCTCCCAGTGGTACTGGTTCCGGGTGATCCGGTCCAGGGTGGTGACCATGATCGCGTCCCACTGTTCCCAACGAGGGGAGCGCATCCACTGGCCCAGCTTCGGACGCTCGTCAAGGTTGATCGCGCCCGACACAGTCGCGTCCTCGACCATGCCTACGGCCACGTGGCCGCCCTCACCGATGGCGCGCGTCAGCCGCTCGTCCTGTGCGGCAAGCGCGTCTGATGTTTCGGTGTCGCGGCTGATCCGCTTGACCGCAAGTACCCTCATGGTCGGGGGTGCCCCTTCGTGTTCCCAGGTCCCCACCCGACTCATCCAGCAGTCATCCAGAGTAACCCGAACGAGTGTGGTGATCTTCGTAGTGGACCCCTCCAGCTACCGCCCCAAGCCGGGACAGATCCCCGACTCGCCGGGGGTCTACAAGTTCCGGGACGAACACCGTCGGGTGATCTACGTCGGCAAGGCGAAGAGCCTGCGCCAGCGGCTCGCGAACTACTTCCAGGACGTCGCGGGCATGCACCCGCGCACCCGCACGATGGTCACCACGGCCGCCTCCGTGGAGTGGACGGTCGTGTCCACGGAGGTCGAGGCGCTCCAACTGGAGTACTCCTGGATCAAGGAGTTCGACCCCCGGTTCAACGTCAAGTACCGCGACGACAAGAGCTACCCGTACCTCGCGGTCACGATGAACGAGGACTTCCCCCGGGTCCAGGTGATGCGCGGCCAGAAACGCAAGGGCGTGCGCTACTTCGGCCCCTACGGGCACGCCTGGGCCATCCGCGACACCGTCGACCTGCTGCTGCGGGTCTTCCCCGTGCGGACCTGTTCGGCGGGCGTCTTCAAGAACGCCGCCCGCACCGGCCGCCCCTGCCTCCTCGGCTACATCGGCAAGTGCTCCGCGCCCTGCGTCGGCCGGGTCACCCCCGAGGAACACCGCGAACTCGCCGACGAGTTCTGCGACTTCATGGCCGGCCGCACCGGCACCTACATCCGCCGGCTGGAAGAGCGGATGCAGGAAGCGGCCGAGGAGATGGAGTACGAGCGGGCCGCCCGGCTGCGCGACGACGTCCAAGCGCTGCGCACGGCGATGGAGAAGAGCGCCGTCGTCCTCGCCGACGCCACCGACGCCGATCTGATCGCCCTCGCCGAGGACGAGTTGGAAGCGGCCGTGCAGATCTTCCACGTGCGCGGCGGCCGGGTGCGCGGTCAGCGCGGTTGGATCACCGACAAGGTCGAGGCCGTCACCACGGGTGACCTGGTGGAGCACGCCCTCCAGCAGCTCTACGGCGAGGAGAGCGGCGACGCGGTGCCCAAGGAGGTGCTGGTCCCCGCGCTGCCGGAGCCGGCCGAGCCCGTCCAGGAGTGGCTGACCGGTCGCCGCGGCGCCGGCGTCTCCCTGCGGGTGCCCCAGCGCGGCGACAAGAAGGCGCTGATGGAGACCGTCGCCCGCAACGCCCAGCAGTCCCTCGTCCTGCACAAGACGAAGCGCGCCTCCGACCTCACCACGCGCTCCCGGGCCCTGGAGGAGATCGCCGCCGCTCTCGAACTGGACAGCGCCCCGCTGCGCATCGAGTGTTACGACGTCTCCCACCTCCAGGGCGACGACGTGGTCGCGTCCATGGTCGTCTTCGAGGACGGGCTCGCCCGCAAGAGCGAGTACCGCCGGTTCCAGATCAAGGGCCGCGCCGGTGACACCCAGCTCTGGCACGGCCGGGGGCAGGACGACGTCCGCTCGATGCACGAGGTGATCACCCGCCGTTTCAAGCGCTACCTCGCCGAGAAGGAGCGCACGGGCGAGTGGGGCGCCGAGGAACCCGACCCCTCCGAGTCCCTCACCGAGGGCCCGACGCCCGACGCCCCGGACGCGGCGGCGGCCGTCCCGGTCCCCCCGGACGCAGCCGCGCCCGACGTGCTGCGCGCCGACGGCACGCCCGACACCCCGACCGGTCCGACCGACGACAACGGCCGGCCCCGGCGGTTCGCCTATCCGCCGCAGCTCGTCGTGGTCGACGGCGGACAGCCCCAGGTCAACGCCGCCCAGCGGGCCCTGGACGAGCTGGGCATCGACGACATCGCCGTGTGCGGGCTGGCCAAGCGTCTCGAAGAGGTGTGGGTGCCGGGCGAGGACGACCCGGTGGTCCTGCCGCGCACCAGCGAGGGCCTGTACCTGCTGCAACGGGTCAGGGACGAGGCCCACCGCTTCGCGATCACCTACCAGCGGGCCAAACGCGCCAAACGTTTCCGGGCGAGCCCCCTCGACGACGTCTCCGGTCTGGGGGAGACCCGCAAGCAAGCCCTCATCAAGCACTTCGGTTCGGTCAAGAGGCTCCGGTCCGCGACAATCGACGAGATCTGCGAGGTGCCCGGCATAGGTCGCAAGACGGCCGAGTCCATCGCTGCCGCCTTCGCACGGGCGGCACCGGCCGCACCCGCCGTGAACACGGCGACCGGAGAGATCATTGAAGACGAGGAGCCCGTATCCGCGGGCACCTCGGAGAACCGACGGGGGCAGGAACCATGACGAACCAGGATGCACACGACGCGCACGACACGCGCGATACGGGCGCCGCGGCCGGGCCGGACACCCCGGCCGGGGCCACCGCACGGGACGAGGACGGACACGGTGCACATACGGAACCGGACAGCGACGGAGCACAGGCGGGTGCGGGCATGACGATCGATGCCGCGGGAGTCCCCGAGGCGGCCATCCCCGAACTGGTGATCATCTCCGGGATGTCCGGGGCGGGTCGTTCCACCGCCGCGAAGTGCCTGGAGGACCTCGGCTGGTTCGTGGTCGACAACCTGCCGCCCGCCCTGATCCCCACCATGGTCGAGCTGGGCGCCCGCTCCCAGGGCAACGTCGCCCGGATCGCGGTCGTCGTGGACGTCCGGGGCCGTCGCTTCTTCGACAACCTCCGCGAGTCCCTCGCCGACCTGGAGGCCAAGCACGTCACCCGGCGCATCGTCTTCCTGGAGTCCTCCGACGACGCCCTGGTCCGCCGCTTCGAAGGGGTGCGCCGCCCGCACCCGCTCCAGGGCGACGGCCGGATCGTCGACGGCATCGCCGCCGAACGCGAACTCCTGCGCGAGCTGCGCGGCGACGCCGACCTGGTGATCGACACCTCCAGCCTCAACGTCCACGAACTGCGGGCCAAGATGGACGCCCAGTTCGCGGGCGAGGAGGAGCCGGAACTGCGGGCCACGGTCATGTCGTTCGGGTTCAAGTACGGGCTGCCGGTCGACGCCGACCTCGTCGTGGACATGCGCTTCCTGCCCAACCCGCACTGGGTGCCCGAGCTGCGCCCCTTCAACGGGCTCAACGAGGAGGTGGCGGGCTACGTCTTCAACCAGCCCGGGGCCAAGGAGTTCCTCGACCGGTACGCCGAACTGCTCCGGCTGATCGCCGCGGGCTACCGCCGCGAGGGCAAGCGGTACGTCACCATCGCCGTCGGCTGCACCGGCGGCAAGCACCGTTCCGTCGCGATGTCGGAGAAGCTCGCCGCGCGGTTGGCGGCCGAGGGCGTCGAGACCGTCGTCGTGCACCGGGACATGGGTCGCGAATGACCGCGCGTTCACTCCGGCTGCGCCGCGCCGGCCGTTCCACCCCCCTCCGTCCGGGTGAAAAGCCGGTACGGGTCCGTCGGCGCGGTGCGCAGCCCAAGGTGGTCGCCCTCGGCGGGGGCATGGGACTGTCCGCATCGCTGGCCGGTCTGCGCCGCATCACCGGTGATCTGACGGCCGTCGTCACCGTCGCCGACGACGGCGGTTCCAGTGGGCGGCTGCGCGATGAACTGGGCGTGCTGCCCCCCGGTGACCTGCGCAAAGCCCTGGCGGCGCTGTGCGGTGACGACGACTGGGGCCAGACCTGGGCCCGGGTCATCCAGCACCGTTTCCACTCGGCCGGCGAGATGCACGGCCACGCCGTCGGCAACCTGCTGATCGTGGCGCTGTGGGAGCAGCTGGGCGACCACGTGCTCGCCCTGGACCTGGTCGGCAAACTGCTCGGCGCGCACGGTCGGGTGCTGCCCATGTCGGCGGTGCCGCTGGAGCTGGAAGCCCTGGTCAGGGGCCATGACCCGGAGCGCCCCGAGGACGTGGACACGGTCCGCGGGCAGGCCACCGTCGCCCTCACCCCCGGTGAGGTCCAGTCGGTCCACCTGGTCCCCAACGACCCGCCCGCGGTGCCGGAGGCGGTGGGAGCCGTCCTGGACGCCGACTGGGTGGTGCTGGGGCCCGGCTCCTGGTTCTCCTCGGTCATCCCCCACCTGCTGGTTCCCGAGTTGCGGGACGCGCTCACCGAGACCAAGGCCCGCCGGGTGCTCGCCCTGAACATCGCTCCGCAACCCGGCGAAACCGAGGGGTTCTCTCCGCAACGTCATTTGGAGGTTTTGGGACGACACGCCCCTAAACTCGCCCTGGACGTGGTGCTCGCCGACGAGGCGGCCGTGCCCGACCGCGAGTCACTCGCCGAAGCCGCACTGGGGTTCGGTGCCGCGGTCGAGCTGGCCCCGGTGGCCCGGACCGACGGCAGCCCGAGGCACGATCCGGAGCTGTTGGCCGCCGCGTACGACCGTATTTTTCGGATGCATGGAAGGATCGGCCCATGGCGATGACGGCAGCGGTGAAGGACGAGATTTCCCGGCTCCCCGTCACCCGGACCTGCTGCAGAAAGGCGGAGGTCTCGTCGATCCTGCGGTTCGCGGGCGGGCTGCACCTGGTCAGCGGACGCATCGTGATCGAGGCGGAGCTGGACACGGGGATCGCGGCCCGCCGGCTGAAGCGGGACATCCTGGAGATCTTCGGCCACAGTTCCGAACTGATCGTGATGGCTCCCGGCGGTCTGCGCCGCGGTTCCCGCTTCGTGGTCCGCGTGGTGGCGGGCGGCGACCAGCTCGCGCGCCAGACGGGTCTGGTGGACGGCCGGGGCCGTCCCATCCGGGGGCTGCCGCCGCAGGTGGTCTCGGGGGCCACCTGCGATGCGGAGGCGGCCTGGCGCGGGGCGTTCCTCGCACACGGTTCGCTCACCGAGCCGGGCCGTTCCTCCTCGCTGGAGGTCACCTGCCCGGGACCCGAGGCCGCGCTCGCCCTGGTCGGGGCGGCCCGCCGCCTCCAGATCGCCGCGAAGGCCCGTGAGGTGCGCGGGGTGGACCGGGTGGTCGTCCGGGACGGGGACGCGATCGGGGCCCTGCTGACCAGGTTGGGCGCGCACGAGTCGGTCCTCGCCTGGGAGGAGCGGCGGATGCGGCGCGAGGTGCGGGCCACCGCGAACCGGCTCGCCAACTTCGACGACGCGAACCTGCGCCGCTCGGCGCGGGCCGCCGTGGCCGCGGGCGCACGGGTCCAGCGGGCCCTGGAGATCCTCGGCGAGGAGGTGCCCGAGCACCTCGCCGCGGCCGGCCGGCTGCGGATGGAGCACAAGCAGGCGTCGCTGGAGGAGCTGGGGGCGCTCGCCGATCCGCCGCTGACCAAGGACGCGGTGGCCGGGCGCATCCGCCGGTTGCTGGCGATGGCCGACAAGCGCGCCTGTGACCTGGGCATTCCCGGCACCGAGTCCAACCTGACGGAGGACCTGGCCGACAGCCTGGCCGACAACCTGGTCGGCTAGGGGCAGCGTCGTCCCCCGGGGGGCGTGGACGGTCGTTCACCGACCGTCCACGCCCCCTGCGGCGTTTCCTGGCGCGGGGGCGGTCCAAGCGCCCTATTGACATGATCATGAAGTCCCATGAGCCTTGCGCCCACACCGGAGCAGGACCACCGCAAGGGGGACTGATGAGACGAAGAGCGAGAACGATCCTCGCCATGGGCGCACTGATCCTCGGCGGCACCACCGCCGCGCCCCTCGCCCAGGCCGGACCGCGGGCCGCCGCGCCCGCCGTCGAGGCCGCGGACGCCGTCAAGGTGTTCGAGGCCGACGTCACCCAGGAGCAGATACCCCTGCTCCTGAAGGCCGGGCAGGACGCGCACGAACTCTCCGAGCGGGCGCCCGCCCGGGGAACCGCACGCGTGGAGCTGTACCTCACCGACGTCCAGGCCCGGAAGCTGGAGCGCCAGGGCGTGGACGTCACCGAGCGGAAGGTGTCCGCCGCGACCGAGAGGCGGGTCGCCGCCGCGGGCGAGGGGGTCTTCCGCCCCTACGGCGGAGCGGGCGGGCTGAAGGAGGAGATCGTCCGCACCGGACAGGCGCACCCGGACCTGACCAAGGTCGTCTCCATCGGGAAGTCCCTGGGCGGACAGGACATCCTCGCGGTCAAGGTCAGCAAGGGCGCCCGCACCACCAAGGACGGCGCCAAGCCCGCCACGCTCTACCTGTCGAACCAGCACGCCCGGGAGTGGATCACCCCCGAGATGACCCGGCGGCTGCTGCACCATTACCTCGACCGCTACGAGACCGACCGCCGGATCAAGAAGATCGTGGACACCACCGAACTGTGGTTCGTCCTGTCCGCCAACCCCGACGGGTACGACTTCACCCACGCCGCCGACGGCCAGCGGCAGTGGCGCAAGAACCTGCGGGACGTCAACGGCGACGGCAGGACCTCCGCGGGCGACGGCGTCGACCTCAACCGCAACTTCGCCTACAAGTGGGGCTACGACGACGAGGGTTCGTCGCCCGCGCCCTCCTCGGAGACCTACCGCGGCGCCGGCCCCATGTCCGAGCCCGAGACCCGGTTCCTCGACCGCTTCCAGAAGCGCATCGGCTTCGAGTACGGCATCAACTACCACTCCGCCGCCGAGCTGATCCTCTACGGCGTCGGCTGGCAGGTCGCCACCGACACGCCCGACGACGTGCTCTACAAGGCCCTCGCCGGCACCCCCGAGAAGCCGGCGGTCCCCGGCTACCGCCCCCAGGTGTCCTCCGAGCTGTACACCACCAACGGCGAGGCCGACGGGCACGGCGGCAACGTCAACGGCATCGCGATGTTCACCCCCGAGATGTCCACCTGCCAGACGGTGTCCGCGCGGTACCCCGACGACCCGTGGAACGCCCGGGACTGCGCCTCCGTGTTCACCTTCCCGGACGACGAGAAGCTGATCCAGGAGGAGTTCACGGCCAACGTGCCGTTCGCCCTCGCCGTCGCCGAGACGGCGGCCCACCCGGACCGTCCCGTGTCGGTGACCGGCGTCGAGGCCCCGGACTTCACCCCCGCCGCCTTCGACACGTCCCTCGCCCGCGGCGGCGACCAGGAGGTCGCCGTCACCGCCCGCAAGTCGGTCCGGGACAAGGAGCTGAAGTACCGGATCAACGGCGGACGCGTGCACGACGAGGACCTGCGCCGCTGGAAGGGCGGCGAGACCTTCGGCGGCGAGGACAACCTGTACTTCGACGAGTACCGGGCCGAGGTCGAGGACGCCCGCCCCGGCGACCGGGTCGAGGTGTGGTTCACCGGCCGCACCAAGACGGGCCGGGTCTCCAGCGAACCGTTCGCGTACACCGTCGCCGAACGTCCGAAGTCCTCGGTCCTGGTGCTCGCCGAGGAGGGCGCCACCGCCCAGCAGACGGCCGCCTACGTGGCCGCGCTCAAGGCGAACGGCAAGGACGCGACCGTCTGGGACGTCGCCACACGGGGCGCGCCGCACGCCCTGGGGGTCCTGGCCCACTTCCCGGTCGTCGTCCACTACACGGGCGCCCAGACGCCCTCAGGGGCCACTCAGCTCGCCCTGCGCGCCTACCTCAACGAGGGCGGCAAGCTGGTCGAGGCCGGAGAGCGGGCGGGCGGCAACGTCCGACTGGGCCGCGCCGTCTCGAACGACTTCGCGCAGTACTACCTCGGCGCGTACGAGCGGCTGGCCGCCCCGGGCGTCACCTCCTTCGCCGGAGAGGGCCGGCTCGCCGGGGCCGGCGCGGGGCTCGGCGACGCCCCCGGCAACCCCCTGGACGCGGCGGGCCGCTACCTCGTCACCTCCGACGCGCTGCCCGCCGACCGGTTCCCGCAGTTCCGCAGCGGCTCCGGCGGCGGGTACCCCGGGCTCACCAACCCGTACGCGCCGCACACCGGGCAGGGCATGGCCTCCGCCGTCCACGCGGACAACGACTGGAAGCGGCTGACCCGCACGGTCGACCTCACCCAGGTCACCGCCGCCGACGCACCCGCCCTGCAACTCGCGCTGAACTGGAACGTCGAGGACGGCTACGACCAGGTCCTGCTGGAGGCGCACACCGTCGGCGCCGAGGACTGGACCACGCTCCCCGACCGCAACGGCGCCAGCTCCAAGGCCGTGCCCACCGAGTGCGAGGCCGGGTACTTCCTCAACGGCCACCCGTTCCTCCGCCACTACCTGGCCCGGGGGACCGGCGCCTGCACGGGCACCGGCAGCACCGGCGAGTGGAACAGCTTCACCGGCTCCTCCGCCGGCTGGAAGCAGGTGGCCTTCGACCTGAGCGCCTACGCGGGCAAGAAGGTCGAGCTCTCCCTCTCCTACGTCACCGACCCGGGCAGCGGCGAACGGGGCGTCTTCGCCGACCAGGCCCAGCTCCTCGTCGGCGGCCAGGTGCGGGACGCCGAGGGCTTCGAGACCTCCCTCGGCACGTGGGACGTGGGTCAGTCCCCGGTCGGCAGCCCCACCGTCACCGGCGACTGGGCCCGCACCGGCGAGCTCTACCGTTCGTACGCCTCCGTCACCGCGCGTGACAGCGTGCTCCTCGGCTTCGGCTTCGAGCACGTGCCGGACGCAGCCGAACGCGCCCGGCTGATGGGCCGCGCCCTGGCCGCCCTGCGGCGCTGAGCCGCACCGGCCGGACGGTGTCCGGGGCGCCCCCACCGGCCCCGGACGCCGCCCGCCGGGCACCGCAGGGAGGTCCACGGGCCCGCACCGTCGCGGTGCGGGCCCGTGCCGCGTTGTGTTAAGGGCGGCTCGATGTCACCCCGGACGGCCCGGGGAGGTAGGGTCGGAGGCGGTCGGGGACATCCCATACAACTCGCCGGGCGTCGAAACCCGGCGCTCCAACGAGGAGATCGGTTCGTGACGATCCGCGTAGGCATCAACGGCTTTGGCCGCATCGGTCGTAACTACTTCCGCGCGCTGCTGGAGCAGGGTGCAGACATCGAGATCGTGGCTGTCAACGACCTGGGTGACACCGCGACCACTGCTCATTTGCTGAAATACGACACCATCCTGGGCCGTCTGAAGGCCGAGGTGTCGCACACCGCCGACACGATCACCGTCGGTGACCACACCATCAAGGTGCTGTCCGAGCGCAACCCCTCCGACATCCCCTGGGGCGAGCTGGGCGTCGACATCGTCATCGAGTCGACCGGCATCTTCACCAAGAAGGCCGACGCCGCCAAGCACATCGCCGGCGGCGCCAAGAAGGTCCTCATCTCGGCTCCGGCCAGCGACGAGGACATCACGGTCGTGATGGGCGTCAACCAGGACCAGTACGACCCGGCGCAGCACCACGTCATCTCCAACGCCTCCTGCACCACCAACTGTGTGGCGCCGATGGCGAAGGTCCTCGACGAGAACTTCGGCATCGTCAAGGGCCTGATGACGACGGTCCACGCGTACACGAACGACCAGCGCATCCTGGACTTCCCGCACAAGGACCTGCGCCGCGCCCGCGCCGCCGCCGAGAACATCATCCCGACGACGACCGGCGCCGCCAAGGCCACCGCCCTGGTGCTGCCGCAGCTCAAGGGCAAGCTGGACGGCATCGCCATGCGCGTCCCGGTCCCCACCGGCTCCGCCACCGACCTGGTCGTCACGCTCCAGCGCGAGACCACCAAGGACGAGGTCAACGCCGCGTTCAAGAAGGCGTCCGAGGACGGCTCCCTCCGGGGCATCCTGGCGTACACCGAGGACCCGATCGTGTCCTCCGACATCGTCAGCGACCCGGCGTCCTGCATCTTCGACTCCTCCCTGACCATGGTCCAGGAGGGCAACACGGTGAAGATCCTCGGCTGGTACGACAACGAGTGGGGCTACTCCAACCGCCTGGTGGACCTGACGGTCTTCGTCGGCGAGCAGCTCTGACCCGTACCCGCTACGGCAGGCACCCTCATGTGAAGGACAGGGCTCGGGCGGCGCGAAGGGGCGCCGTCCGGGCCCTGTCACGTGCGCACCGCTCTGCGGGAGCCCCCTGCGACTCCCGCAGCTCCTCGCCACCGCCCCGCGAGCCTTCCTAGGAGCCACTGAATGAAGACGATCGACGAACTCCTCGCCGAGGGTGTCGAAAACCAGCGGGTCTTCGTCCGCGCCGACCTCAACGTGCCGCTCGCCGACGGCGTCATCACGGACGACGGCCGCATCCGCGCGGTCCTGCCCACCGTGCGGGCCCTCGCCGAAGCGGGCGCCAAGGTCGTCGTCGCCTCCCACCTGGGCCGCCCCAAGGGCGCCCCGGACCCGGCGTTCTCGCTGCTGCCCGCCGCCGAGCGCCTCGGCGAGCTGCTGGGCGCCCCCGTCGCCTTCGCCCAGGACACCGTCGGGCCCGCCGCCCACGGCGCCGTCGACGGCCTCCAGCCCGGCCAGGTCGCCGTCCTGGAGAACCTGCGCTTCAACCCCGGCGAGACCTCCAAGGACGACGCCGAGCGCGCGGAGTTCGCCGACCGTCTCGCCGCCCTCGCCGACGTGTACGTGGGCGACGGCTTCGGCGCGGTGCACCGGCGCCACGCCTCGGTGTACGACCTCCCGGCCCGACTGCCGCACTACGCCGGCTACCTCATCGCCACCGAGGTCGGCGTCCTCAAGAGGCTCACCGAGGACGTGCAGCGTCCCTACGCCGTCGTCCTCGGCGGGGCCAAGGTCTCCGACAAGCTCGGGGTGATCGACCACCTGCTGGAGCGGGCCGACCGCATCATCATCGGCGGCGGCATGGTCTACACCTTCCTCAAGGCCCAGGGCCACGAGGTCGGCAACTCGCTGCTCCAGGAGGACCAGGTCCCGGCCGTCCAGGACTACCTCAAGCGGGCCGCCGAGCGCGGTGTGGAGTTCGTGCTCCCGGTGGACGTGCTGGCCGCCACCTCCTTCCCCGACCTGAAGACCAAGGCCCCCGCCCACCCCGACACGGTCGCCGCGGACGCCATTCCGGCGGACCAGCAGGGCCTGGACATCGGCCCGAAGACGGGTGAGCTGTACGCGGCGAAGCTCGCCGACGCGGCCACCGTCTTCTGGAACGGCCCCATGGGTGTCTTCGAGCACCCCGACTACGCCGAGGGCACCAAAGCGGTCGCCCAGGCCCTGCTCGACTCCTCGGCCTTCACGGTCGTCGGCGGCGGAGACTCCGCCGCGGCCGTACGCATCCTGGGCTTCGACGAGCAGGCATTCGGACACATCTCGACCGGTGGCGGCGCCTCCCTCGAATACCTTGAGGGCAAGACGCTCCCCGGCCTCGCCGCACTGGAGAACTGAACCTTCCATGACGAAGCAGACCCGTACGCCCCTGATGGCCGGCAACTGGAAGATGAACCTCAACCACCTTGAGGCCATCGCCCACGTCCAGAAGCTCGCCTTCGCCCTCGCGGACAAGGACTACGAGACCGTCGAGGTCGCCGTCCTGCCGCCGTTCACCGACCTGCGGTCCGTGCAGACCCTCGTCGACGGCGACAAGCTGAAGATCAAGTACGGCGCGCAGGACATCTCCGCGCACGAGTCCGGTGCCTACACCGGCGAGATCTCCGGCGCGATGCTCGCCAAGCTCAAGTGCACCTACGTCGCCGTCGGCCACTCGGAGCGCCGCCAGTACCACGGCGAGACCGACGAGCAGTGCAACGCCAAGGTCAAGGCCGCGTTCAAGCACGGCCTCACCCCGATCCTCTGCGTCGGCGAGGGCCTGGACGTCCGCAAGGCCGGCCAGCAGGTCGCGCACACCCTCGGCCAGCTCGACGGGGCGCTCAAGGACCTGCCCGCCGAGCAGGCCGAGACGATCGTGATCGCCTACGAGCCGGTGTGGGCCATCGGCACCGGTGAGGTCGCCACGCCCGAGGACGCCCAGGAAGTCTGCGGGGCGATCCGCGGCCGGCTCGCCGAGCTCTACTCCAAGGAGCTGGCCGAGCAGGTGCGCATCCAGTACGGCGGTTCCGTGAAGTCCGGGAACGTCGCCGCGATCATGGCGCAGCCCGACGTGGACGGCGCCCTCATCGGGGGAGCCGCGCTCGACGTCGACGAGTTCGTCAAGATCGTCCGCTTCGAACGGGCGTGAGTAGGCGCTAGCGACGATCCGTCGTACCCTTGCGGGGGCCGCTGGCCGGTATGGCGAGCGGGCGCTGGGCGCGGGCACCGGGAGGTGTCCCGCACGGACGTCCGTCGGCTCGTCCGACCGGCCGCGGTCCTCGCGCCGTCCATCAAGATCCGAGGGAAGACCCCGGAAAGGGAGTTCACTGTGGTTTTCGGGTTCTCGATCGCCGTGATCGCCTTCAGCCTGCTGCTGACGCTGCTGGTGCTGATGCACAAGGGCAAGGGCGGCGGTCTGTCCGACATGTTCGGCGGCGGCATGCAGTCGTCCGTGGGCGGGTCCTCGGTCGCCGAGCGCAACCTCGACCGCATCACCGTCGTGGTCGGTCTGCTCTGGTTCGCTTGCATCGTCGCCCTCGCGATCATGATGAAGCTCGACAGCTGAGCCTCGTCACCGTCGCACACGCACACCACGTTGAGCCCCATGACGGGTACGCGCCCCCCGGCGCGGCCTATCATGGGGCTTGCGTCTCGGGGTGGGGTGTAACTCCATTCACTGGACGCGCGTTGGGCCTTACGTAGACTGAGGCGCCCCCGGCGAAGCGTTACGCCGACTCGCTTCGCGGCACCATCACGCAGGGAGTTACGACCGTGGCAAGTGGCAACGCGATCCGGGGAAGCCGGGTCGGGGCGGGGCCGATGGGCGAGGCCGAGCGCGGCGAGTCCGCGCCGCGGCTGCGCATCTCCTTCTGGTGCTCGAACGGGCACGAGACACAGCCGAGCTTCGCCAGCGACGCGCAGGTCCCGGACAGTTGGGACTGCCCGCGGTGCGGCTTTCCGGCAGGTCAGGACCGGGACAACCCCCCGGCTCCACCACGGACCGAGCCGTACAAGACCCACCTCGCCTATGTGCGGGAGCGGCGCAGCGACGCGGACGGCGAGGCGATCCTCGCCGAGGCGCTGGCGAAACTGCGCGGCGAGATCTGACGGACCGATCAGCGGGCCGGACACCTTGACCCAGGTGTCCGGCCCGCTGCGCGTCGCCGGGGGACCGTCAACGTGGAAAGCCACTCGTGACGGTGAACGTGTCCGGCCGCGCCCGCACCCGACGGCCGTCCGTTCGCCGTCCTGATCAATTAGGTTGGAGGGTGCTGCGGCAAGGCGCCCAGACCAGGCGACGGCAGAGAGAAGGACGACGTCCGAGATGAATGCAGAAGGCCGTACCAGGCTCAACCAGACGCCCGAGTGGACCGCCCTGGTCAAACACCGGGAAGAACAGGGCGAGATGCGGCTGCGCGACCTGTTCGCGGCGGACCCGGACCGCGCCACCGGATACGCGCTACAGGTCGGTGACCTGTACGTCGACTACTCCAAGCACCTCATCACCGACGAAACGCTCCGCCTGCTGCGCGAGCTCGCCGAGGCCCGCGGGGTGTACGCACTGCGGGACGCCATGTTCCGCGGCGACAAGATCAACACGACGGAGGACCGCGCGGTCCTGCACACCGCGCTGCGCGCCCCGAGCGGCGCGGTGATCGAGGCCGACGGGCGCAACGTCGTCCCCGCGGTGCACGAAGTCCTCGACCGCATGGGCGTGTTCGCCGACCGGGTCCGTTCGGGTGAATGGACCGGTCACACCGGCGCGCGCATCAAGAACGTCGTCAACATCGGCATCGGCGGCTCCGACCTCGGCCCCGCCATGGCCTACGAGGCGTTGCGCTCCTACACCGACCGCGGCCTCACGGTGCGGTTCGTGTCGAACGTCGACGGGGCCGACCTGCACGAGGCGGTCCGGGACCTGGACGCCGCCGAGACGCTGTTCATCGTGGCGTCCAAGACCTTCACCACCATCGAGACCCTGACCAACGCCACCTCGGCCCGCAGTTGGCTCCTCACCGAGCTGAGGGCGGGTCAGGAGGCGGTGGCCAAGCACTTCGTGGCCTTGTCGACCAACGCCGGGAAGGTCGCCGACTTCGGCATCGACACGGCGAACATGTTCGAGTTCTGGGACTGGGTCGGCGGACGCTACTCGTTCGACTCGGCGATCGGGCTCTCCCTGATGATCGCGATCGGGCCGGACCGGTTCCGGGAGGTGCTCGACGGTTTCCACACCGTCGACCGGCACTTCCGCAACGCCCCGCCCGAGCAGAACGTCCCGCTGCTGCTCGGTCTGCTGGGCGTCTGGTACGGCAACTTCCACGACGCCCAGGCGCACGCGGTGCTGCCGTACTCGCACTACCTGTCCAAGTTCACGGCGTACCTCCAGCAGCTGGACATGGAGTCCAACGGCAAGTCCGTCGACCGGGAGGGCGAACCGGTCCACTGGCAGACCGGCCCCGTGGTCTGGGGCACGCCGGGCACCAACGGGCAGCACGCCTATTACCAGTTGATCCACCAGGGCACCAAGCTGATCCCCGCCGACTTCATCGGGTTCGCCGAGCCGGTCGCCGACCTCCACCCGGGGCTCGTCGCCCAGCACGACCTGCTGATGGCGAACTTCTTCGCGCAGACCCAGGCCCTCGCCTTCGGCAAGACGCCCGAGGAGGTCCGCGCCGAAGGGGTCCCCGAGGAACTCGTCCCGCACAAGAGCTTCCGGGGCGACCGCCCCACGACCACCATCCTGGCGAAGGAGCTGACGCCCTCGGTGCTCGGCCAGCTCATCGCCCTGTACGAGCACAAGGTGTTCGTCCAGGGGGCCGTGTGGAACATCGACTCGTTCGACCAGTGGGGCGTCGAACTGGGCAAGGTGCTCGCCAAGCGCGTGGAACCCGCGCTCACCGAGGGCGCAGAGGTCCCGGGCCTCGACGCGTCCAGCACGGCCCTGGTCGCCAAGTACCGCGAGCTGCGCGGCCGTTGACGCGACGGTGCCGGGCGTCCGGTCCTCCTGGACGCCCGGCACCGGGCCGTACTTCCCCGGTCACCACGAAGAGCCCGTGGTGACCACCGCTCGGCCCTAGGGCGAAGCGGGCGGGTACAGATCGCGCGGCAGCCGGGAGGCCGCCGCCGAGTCGAGCAGCCACAGGGTCCGCGCGCGTCCCCGGGCGCCGGCCGCCGGCGCCTGGATCTCGCCCGCGCCCGACAGGGCGATGGCCGCGGCCTCCGCCTTGTCCTCGCCCGCCGCCAACAGCCACACCTCACGGGCGGCCCGGATCGCGGGCAGCGTCAGGGAGATCCGGGTGGGCGGCGGCTTCGGCGCCCCGTGCACGCCGACGACGGTCCGCTCGGTCTCCCGGACGCCCGGCAGCTCGGGGAAGAGCGAGGCCACGTGCGTGTCCGGGCCGACCCCCAGCATCAGGACGTCGAAGGTGGGCACCGGACCGTGGTCCTCCGGACCCGCCGCAGCGGCCAGTTCCGCGGCGTACGCGGCGGCAGCCGTGTCCACCCCGTCCCCGGCCGAACCCCCGGTGGCGTAGGGGCCGTCCGATGCGGGCATCGCGTGCACCCGCTTCGGGTCCAGCGGCACCGCGTCCAGCAGGGCCGCACGGGCCTGGGTCACGTTCCGCTCGGGGTCGCCCTCGGGCAGATAGCGCTCGTCACCCCACCACAGGTCGAGGCGGGACCAGTCGATCGCGTCCCGGGCGGGCGCGGCGGCCAGTGCGGCGAGCACGCCGTTGCCGTTGCGCCCGCCGGTCAGGACGATCGACGCAGAGCCGCGCGCGGCCTGGGCGTCCACGATCTTCGTGATCAGCCGGGCCGCTGCGGCCTGCGCCATCAGCTCCTTGTCGCGGTGCACCACGAGCTGCGGTGTGCTCACGTGCGGGCCTTCCGGGCGGGAACCGACTTCTTCGCCGTCTTCGCCGGAGCCTTGCCGTCGCCCTCGCCCTGGGGGGAGTCGTCCGGGGAACCGCCGGGTTCACCGGCCGCCTCCGGGCGGGCGGGGACGCGCGCCGTGGACTCGGCCAGCCCCTTCACCCCGAAGCGCAGCACGGACGCGTAGATGTCGTCCGGGTCCAGGCGCCGCAGCTCCTCCGCGATCAGCTCCGCGGTCTCCCGCCGCTTCAACGCCACCGCGCGGTCCGGCTGACCCGCGATCGACAGCGTGGCCAGCGACCCGTCCGGTCGGTCGAGACCGATCGGCCCGCAGTCCGTCTGGAGCCGCACCGCCGTCAGCCCGGGGCCGCTCGACACGGTCCGGGTCACGGGCGTGCCCAATCGTTCCGCCAGCCACATCGCCAGCAGTTCCACACTGGGGTTGTACTCCTCGCCCTCGACCTCGGCCGCGGTCACCGTGCAGGCGATCTGGTCCAGCGCGGCGGCCAGCATCGAGCGCCAGGGAGTGATCCGGGTCCAGGACAGGTCCGTGTCCCCGGGGGCGTAGGTGTCGGCGCGGGACGTCAGTTCCGCCACCGGCTGCTCGGCGGAGTAGGCGTCGGTGATCCGGCGCTGGGCGAGCGCGCCCAGCGGGTCGCGCGCCGGGTCGGCGGGAGCGTTGATCGGCCACCACACCACGACGGGGGCGTCCGGCAGCAGCAGCGGCAGGACCACCGACTGCGCGTGCTCGACGACCTCGCCGTACAGCCGTAGGACGACCGTCTCCCCGGTGCCCGCCTCACCGCCCACCCGGACCTCGGCGTCCAGCCGGGAGGTCGTGCGGATGCGCGGCGACCGCGACACCCGGCGGATGACCACCAGGGTGCGCGAGGGGTGCTCGCGGGACGCCTCGCTGGCCGCCCGCAACGCGTCGTAGGCGTTCTCCTCGTCCGTGACGATGACCAGGGTGAGCACCATGCCGACGGCCGGGGAGCCGATGGCACGGCGCCCTTCGACCATCGCCTTGTTGATCCGGCTGGCCGTGGTGTCCGTAAGGTCGATGTTCATGGCCGACGCCAGCTCCGTCCGTCTCGTGCGAGCATTTCGTCCGCCTCGGCGGGGCCCCAGGTCCCGGACTTGTACTGGGCGGGCTTGCCGTGGGCGTCCCAGTGCTGCTCGATCGGGTCGAGGATGCGCCAGGACAGTTCGACCTCTTCTGTGCGGGGGAAGAGGTTGGAGTCGCCCAGCAGGACGTCCAGGATGAGCCGCTCGTACGCCTCCGGGCTCGACTCCGTGAACGACTCGCCGTAGGCGAAGTCCATGGACACGTCCCGGACCTCCATCGAGGTGCCCGGCACCTTGGAGCCGAAGCGCACGGTCACGCCCTCGTCCGGCTGGACCCGGATGACCAGGGCGTTCTGCCCCAGTTCCTCGGTCGCGGTGTGGTCGAAGGGGGAGTGCGGGGCGCGCTGGAAGACCACGGCGATCTCCGTCACCCGGCGGCCGAGACGCTTGCCGGTGCGCAGGTAGAAGGGGACCCCCGCCCAGCGGCGGTTGTCGATCTGGAGCTTCACCGCCGCGTAGGTGTCGGTCTTCGACTTGCTGTCGATGCCGTCTTCCTGGAGGTAGCCGATGACCTTCTCGCCGCCCTGCCACCCGGCGACGTACTGGGCGCGGACGGTGTCGACGCCCAGGTCCGCGGGGAGCTTGACCGCCCCGAGGACCTTGGTCTTCTCGGCGGCCAGCGCGTCCGCGTCGAAGGAGGAGGGCTCCTCCATCGCGGTGAGCGCGAGCAACTGGAGCAGATGGTTCTGGATCACGTCCCGGGCGGCGCCGATGCCGTCGTAGTACCCGGCCCGGCCGCCGATCCCGATGTCCTCCGCCATGGTGATCTGCACGTGGTCGACGTACGACCGGTTCCAGATCGGCTCGAACAGGGTGTTGGCGAACCGGAGCGCCAGGATGTTCTGGACGGTCTCCTTGCCGAGGTAGTGGTCGATCCGGAAGACCTGGTCCGGGGCGAACACCTCGTGGACGATCGCGTTGAGTTCCTTCGCGGACGTCAGGTCGTGACCGAAGGGCTTCTCGATGACCGCCCGCCGCCAGGACCCCTCCTCCTGGTCGGCCAGCCCGTGCTTCTTGAGCTGCTTGACGACCAGGGGGAAGAACTTCGGTGGGACGGAGAGGTAGAAGGCGAAGTTGCCGCCGGTGCCCTGGGCCTTGTCCAGATCGGTGATCGTGGCCTTCAGCTGCTCGAAGGCGTTGTCGTCGTCGAAGTCGCCCTGGACGAAGCGCATGCCCTGGATCAGCTGCTGCCAGACCTCCTCCCGGAAGGGGGTGCGGGCGTGTTCCTTGACGGCGTCGTGGACCTCCTGGGCGAAGTCCTCGTTCTGCCACTCGCGACGGGCGAACCCGATCAGCGAGAAGCCGGGCGGCAGCAGACCCCGGTTCGCGAGGTCGTAGACGGCGGGCATCAGCTTCTTGCGGGACAAGTCGCCCGTGACGCCGAAGATCACCAGGCCCGACGGCCCCGCGATGCGCGGGAGCCGTCGGTCCGCGGCGTCACGAAGCGGATTGGCTCCGTGGACGGGTGTCAAGGTCTCAGCCCTCCGAAGGGGTGAGGCGCTTCAGCTCCGCCTCGGTCGATGCGAGCAGGTCGTTCCAGGACGCCTCGAACTTCTCGACGCCCTCGTCCTCCAGCAGGTTCACCACGTCGTCGTAGGCGATCCCGAGCTTCTCGACGGCGTCGAGGTCGGCGCGCGACTGCTCGTAGGTGCCGGCGATGGTGTTGCCGGTGATGACGCCGTGGTCGGCGGCGGCCTCCAGGGTCGCCTCCGGCATCGTGTTCACGGTGCCCGGCGCGACCAGGTCGTCGACGTACAGGGTGTCCTTGTACGCGGGGTCCTTGACCCCGGTCGACGCCCACAGCGGACGCTGCGGGTGCGCGCCCGCCTTGTCCAGGGCCAGCCAGCGGTCGGAGGAGAAGACCTCCTCGTACGCCTGGTAGGCGAGCCGGGCGTTGGCCAGGCCGGCCTTGCCGCGCGCGGCCTTGGCCTCCGGGGTGCCGAGGGCGTCCAGCCGCTTGTCGATCTCGGTGTCCACCCGGGACACGAAGAACGAGGCCACCGAACGGATCTTGGACAGGTCCAGGCCCGCGGCCTTCGCCTTCTCCAGGCCCGCCAGGTAGGCGTCCATCACCGCGCGGTAGCGCTCCAGCGAGAAGATCAGCGTGACGTTGACGCTGATGCCGAGGCCGATGACCTCGGTGATCGCGGGCAGGCCCGCCTTGGTCGCCGGAATCTTGATCAGGGTGTTGGGCCGGTCCACCAGCCAGGCGAGCTGCTTGGCCTCGGCGATGGTCGCCCGGGTGTCGTGCGCCAGCCGCGGGTCCACCTCGATCGACACCCGGCCGTCCTGGCCGCCCGTCGAGTCGAACAGGGGGCGCAGCACCTCGGCCGCGTCCCGGACGTCCGCCGTGGTGATCATGCGCACGGCCTCGTCGACCGTCAGCTTGCGGGCCGCGAGGTCACGGAGCTGGGACTCGTAGCCGTCACCGCCCGAGATCGCCTTCTGGAAGATCGACGGGTTGGTCGTGACGCCCACCACGTGCTGCTGGTCGATCAGTTCGGCGAGGTTGCCGGACGTGATCCGCTTGCGCGAAAGGTCGTCCAACCAGATCGCTACGCCTTCGTCGGAAAGGCGCTTGAGTGCGTCCGTCATGGGAATTGCATCTCCTACTTGATCTTTAGTCGTCTGTGGGCGTCAGCGCTGAACGGCGGCCAGTGATTCCCGCGCGGCGGATTCGACCGCCTCGGAGGTGATGCCGAACTCGCGGAACAGGACCTTGCCGTCCGCCGAGGCACCGAAGTGCTCCAGCGACACGATGCGGCCCGCGTCACCGACGTAGCGGTGCCAGGTCAGCCCGATGCCCGCCTCGACGGCGACCCGTGCCTTCACGGACGGCGGCAGCACCGCGTCCTTGTACTCCTGGGTCTGCTCCTCGAACCACTCCACGGACGGCATGGACACCACCCGGGTGGGCACGCCGGACGCCTGGAGCCGCTCCCGGGCCTCCACCGCCAGGTGCACCTCGGAACCCGTGCCGATCAGCAGCACCTCGGGGGCGCCGCCCTCCGCCTCGAACAGTACGTAGCCGCCCTTGGCCGCGTCCTCGTTCGGGTCGTACGTGGGAACGCCCTGCCGGGTCAGTGCGAGACCGTGCGGGGCGCCCTTGCCGAACACCTTGGTGTAGCGGCGCAGGATCTCCCGCCAGGCGATCGCCGTCTCGTTGGCGTCGGCCGGGCGGACCACGTTCAGCCCGGGGATCGCCCGCAGCGACGCGACGTGCTCGACCGGCTGGTGGGTCGGACCGTCCTCGCCGAGGCCGATCGAGTCGTGCGTCCACACGTACGTCACCGGCAGGTGCATCAGCGCGGACAGCCGCACCGCGTTGCGCATGTAGTCGGAGAACACGAGGAACGTGCCGCCGTAGACACGGGTGTTGCCGTGCAGCGCGATGCCGTTCATCTCCGCGGCCATCGAGTGCTCGCGGATGCCGAAGTGGATGGTCCGGCCGTACGGCTGGGCCTCCGGCAGCGGGTTGTCGGCGGGGAGGAACGACGAGTTCTTGTCGATCGTCGTGTTGTTCGAGCCGGCGAGGTCGGCGGAACCGCCCCACAGCTCGGGGATCACCGCGCCGAGCGCCTGGAGCACCTTGCCGGACGCGGCCCGGGTCGCGACGCCCTTGCCGGTCTCGAAGACCGGGAGCTTGTCCTCCCAGCCGGCCGGCAGCTCACCGGCCGAGATGCGGTCGAACTCGGCGGCCCGCTCGACGTTCGCGGTGCGCCAGGCGGCGAGACCCTTCTCCCACTCGCCCCGGGCCTCGCGACCGCGGTCCAGCGCGCCCCGGGTGTGGGCCAGGACCTCGTCGGTGACCTCGAAGCTCTGCTCGGGGTCGAAACCGAGGACGCGCTTGGTGGCCGCGACCTCGTCGTCGCCGAGCGCCGAGCCGTGCGCGGCCTCGGTGTTCTGGGCGTTGGGCGCGGGCCAGGCGATGATCGAGCGCATCGCGATGAAGGAGGGGCGCTCCGTCTCGGCCTTGGCGGCCTGGATCGCCGTGTACAGCGCCTGCGGGTCGAGGTCGCCGTTGGCCTTCGGCTCCACGCGCTGCACGTGCCACCCGTACGCCTCGTACCGCTTGGCGGTGTCCTCGGACACGGCGGTCTCGGTGTCGCCCTCGATCGAGATGTGGTTGTCGTCCCACAGCATGACCAGGTTGCCGAGCTTCTGGTGACCGGCCAGCGAGGACGCCTCGGCGGCGATGCCCTCCTGGAGGCAGCCGTCACCGGCGATCACGAAGACGTGGTGGTCGAAGGGGGAGGCGCCGGTGGCGGCCTCCGGGTCGAACAGACCGCGCTCGTAACGGGCGGCCATCGCCATGCCCACGGCGTTGGCGACACCCTGGCCGAGCGGCCCGGTCGTCGTCTCGACGCCGGCGGTGTGGCCGTACTCCGGGTGGCCCGGGGTCTTCGAGCCCCAGGTGCGGAACGCCTTCAGGTCGTCCAGTTCCAGGCCGAAGCCGGCGAGGTAGAGCTGGATGTACAGCGTCAGGGACGAGTGTCCCGCGGACAGTACGAACCGGTCGCGGCCCGTCCAGTCGGGGTCCGCGGGGTCGTGTCGCATCACCTTCTGGAAGAGGGTGTAGGCGGCCGGGGCAAGGCTCATCGCGGTGCCCGGATGGCCGTTGCCGACCTTCTGCACGGCGTCAGCGGCAAGGACACGGGAGGTGTCCACGGCACGCTGGTCCAGTTCGGTCCATTCAAGGGCTGTCGTGGTCGGCTTGGTGCTCACCCTGGGTCAGGGCTCCTCTCCACATGCTCGGGACATTCGGGATGGCGGACGCCCGGGGCCCGCGTGCGCGGTGGGACGTCCGCCTGCTCGGCATGGCGCCGAAACCGGTGTGTCCGAGAGCCCACCGGCTTGCTGCCGAGCCTACCGTCGTCGTCACGTGCACTTTTCGGCTCATTTCCAGACTGCCGGGGCTCGGCGCGGTTCGCCTCTCGGGGCGCTGACCTCCTCCGTCCCCCCTTTCGCTGCCGCCCCACCCGTCCGATCGGGCTGCCGCCGCCGCCCCGGCTCCTCCCGCCGCCCCCACCACACCGTCGACCGGGTGCTCCGCGGGCCCGTGCACGGCGAACGGCGAAGTCCGCCCGTGGCCGGAGCCGGTTGTTCCGCCGACGTCCTGCCGACGTCCCCCGAACGGCCCCGCGCCCGCCGGCAGGGGGTGAACGACGAGGTCGCGCACCTCCTCACGAGCACCCCTCAACACGAGCGACCCCCGCGAAGGGCGAGGTAAGGGCAACGTCTACAGTGGCGTGGTACGCGCGAGCCTTTACCCGGACTTCACAGGTCTAAGGCTTGCTTTGATGTCTCTGTCAGGGGTGTGCGTGACGGCCGTTGAATCCCGTCCGGCGGGAATGCTGCGGACGAGCCGGGGACACCGGCCGCTGCGAGCCCGGGTCATGGCGTTCGTGGCGCTGACCAAGCCGCGGATCATCGAACTGCTGTTGATCACCACGATCCCCGTGATGTTCCTGGCCCAGCAGGGCGTGCCCGATCTGAAGCTCGTCCTGATGACGACGATCGGCGGCTACCTCTCCGCGGGCGGCGCCAACGCGCTGAACATGTACATCGACCGGGACATCGACGCCCTGATGGAGCGGACCGCCCGGCGGCCACTGGTCACCGGAATGGTCTCGCCCCGCGAGACGCTCGTCTTCGGCCTCGCGCTCGCCGTCATCTCCACCCTGTGGTTCGGCTACTTCGTCAACTGGCTCTCCGCCTGGCTCTCCCTCGGCGCACTCCTCTTCTACGTGGTCGTCTACACGATGATCCTGAAGCGGCGCACCACTCAGAACATCGTCTGGGGCGGGATCGCGGGCTGCATGCCGGTGCTGATCGGGTGGTCGGCCGTCACCAACTCGGTCTCCTGGGCCGCGGTCATCCTCTTCCTGGTCATCTTCTTCTGGACGCCGCCGCACTACTGGCCGCTCTCGATGAAGGTCAAGGAGGACTACGCGCGGGTGGGCGTGCCGATGCTGCCCGTACTGGCCTCCAACAAGGTGGTCGCCCGACAGATCGTGGCGTACAGCTGGCTGATGGTCGCGGTGTCGCTGCTGCTGACCCCGCTGGGGTACACCGGCTGGTTCTACACCGCGGTCGCCCTCGCCACCGGCGGTTGGTGGCTGTGGGAGGCGCATGCGCTGCTCGCCCGGGCGAAGAGCGGGGTCACCGGGGCGAAGCTTAAGGAGATGCGGCTGTTCCACTGGTCCATCACCTACGTCTCGCTGCTCTTCGTGGCCGTCGCCGTGGACCCGTTCCTGCGCTGACCCGGTCGGCGCCGCGCGTGGGCCACGACACGTTCCCCACTGACCTACTCGTCGGTAGGCTCACTTCATGGACAACGTGAACGCGCAGAGCGCTCCCGGCGAAGACGGCGGCGTCAGCAAGTGGACGGCGGCCCGTGCGGAACGCCGTGAGCGTCGGTTGGCCAAGGAGATCGGTGCCTTCGCCGCGGCGCACGGGGGAGCGGAGGGGCAGGTCGCCCACCTCGGGCGCAAGGGTGCTCGGATCGTCCTCGTCGGTGCTGACGGGGCGTGGGGGGACCTGGTGGTTCCGTCCTGCGAGGTCGCGGCTGCGGTGGTGGCCAGGGCCGGGATCACGGTGCACGAGGCGTTCGACGGTGAGTTTGCGGCGCGGGTTCGTACCGGGCCGTACGAGTGGTCCCGGATGGCCGGTATCCAGGTCGGCGGCTCTTCGGCACCGTGAGACGGTGCGCTCCGCTGGGCCTGCGTAGTTCGGCTGCGGTCCGCCCCTCGGGTACGTCCCCCTGAACGTGTGCGGTTCGCTTGCCGTGCGTCCGATGTTCGCGCAGTTCCCCGCGCCCCTTGGGTGCGTTCTGCTGAACGTGCGCGGTCCGGCTGCCGTGCGTCCGGTGTTCGCGCAGTTCCCCGCGCCCCTTGGGTGCGTTCTGCTGAACGTGCGCGGTTCGCTTGCCGTGCGTCCGGTGTTCGCGCAGTTCCCCGCGCCCCTTATCGGGGCCCGTTGTCCGGCTCGCACCCGCTGGTAGCGCCCCGATAGGGGCGCGGGGAACTGCGCAATCCCACGACGTACCCGCAGGGGACAGCGCACGTGCCGAGGATGCGCCCGATAGGGGGCGCGGGGAACTGCGCGAAATCCACGGCGCACCCGCACGGGACAGCGCACCCGCGGGGAACTGCGCAAACCCGCCAACGCCCCCGCACGGGCCAACGTGCCCCGCACGCGTCCCGGCCGTTATCCCAGGGAAGGTGTCAGGGATCATCGGTCGAAACGAGGAGCGCGCCATGGGTACCAGGGACGCCAGCGACGGACGTGCGGCGCAGCCGGAGTGGCGGGTCCGAGCCGCGGAACTGGCCGCCCGAGGCGTCGAGACCGTGGCCCTGACCATCGTCGACAACGCCGGGATCTGCCGCGCCAAGACCTTCCCCCTGGCCCGGCTCACCGAGGTCGCCGAACGGGGCGTCGGCATGGCCCCCTGCTTCGACGTCTACACCTCCGCCGACCGCATGGTCAGCTCACCGCACCTCGGCGGCCCCGACGGGGACCTGCGCCTCTTCCCCGACCCGGACCGCATCGTCCCGCTGGCCGCCCAGCCCGGCTGGGCCTGGTCGCCCGCCGACCGCTACGAACAGGACGGCCGTCCCTACGCCTCCTGCCAGCGCCTGTTCGCCCGGGCCGCCGCCGACCGGGCCGCCGCGCTGGGGTTCACCCTGACCATGGGGTTCGAGACCGAGTGGATCCTGCGGCGCCCGGACGGCACCTGCCCCACCACCGGGCCCGCCTACGGCATGACCCGGATCGTGGAACTCGCCGACTACGGCCGTGACCTGCTGCGGGCCCTCACCGACCAGGGCGTACGGGTGCTCCAGTTCCACCCCGAGTACTCACCCGGCCAGTTCGAGATCTCCACCGCCCCCGCCGACGGCCCGGTCGCCGCGGCCGACGACCTCGTCCTCGTCCGCGAGACCATCCGCGCGGTCAGTGCCCGGCACGGGCTGCGCGCCTCCTTCGCGCCGACCTTCACCGCCGGCGAGGTCGGCAACGGCTGCCACCTCCACCTCGGTCTGCACCGCGACGGCACCGACCTGCACCGCGACCCCAGCGCACCGTACGGCCTCGCCCCCGACGCGGCGGCCTTCCTCGCCGGGGTCCTGGACCGGCTGCCCGCGCTGCTCGCCGTCGGCGCCCCGTCCCCGGCGAGCTACCTACGACTGGCTCCCTCCCGCTGGGCGGGTGCCTACCGCTGCTGGGGGGTGGAGAACCGGGAGGCCGCGCTGCGCCTGATCCCCGGCGACGGACACGCCGAGCTGAAGTGCTTCGACGCCACCGCCAACCCGTACCTCCTCGCCGGCAGCGTCATCATCGCCGGCCTCGCGGGCATCGCCGAAGGGGCCAAGCTCCCCGACCCGGTGACGGGCGACCCCGCCGGCCTCGCCGACGTACCGCGGCTCCCCCGCTCACTGGGCGAGGCGGTCGACCACCTCACCGCCAGCGACGAACTGCGCCAGGCCATGGGCGAGGTCCTGTACGGGGCCGTGCTCGCGGTGCGGCGGGCCGAGGCCGAGGACTTCGCGGACAGCGCCCCGGAGCGCATCGCCGCCGACACCCGCTGGCGGTACTGATGTTCGACCTGCCCCCGCTCGTGGACCACCACTGCCACGGCGTGCTCCTCGACGACCCGGACGCCGACGTGTTCGCCTCGTACCTCACCGAGTCCGACGCCCCGGCCGCGCCCGGCACCAGCTTCTTCGACACCCAGGCAGGCTTCGCCGTCCGCCGCTGGTGCCCACCGCTGCTCGGCCTCGACCCGTACACCTCACCGGCCCGCTACCTGGCCCGCCGCCGCGAACTCGGCGCGGCGGAGGCCAACCGCAGGCTCCTGGGCGCCACCGGCATCGGCACCTTCCTGGTCGACACCGGACTGCCCGGCGACCTCACCACCCCCGAGGAACTGTCCCGAGCGGGGGGCGGGCGGGCCCGGGAGATCGTCCGGCTCGAAGTCCTCGCCGAGCGGGCGGCCGACGCCTTCGACGACGCCCGGACGTTCGTGGACGCCCTGGACGCCTCGGTGGACTCCGCGGCGCGGACCGCCGCCGGGTTCAAGTCCGTGGTCGCCTACCGGCACGGTCTCGCCCTCGCCCCCGAGGCCCCGACCGCCGCCGAGGTGCTGACCGCTGCCGGACAGTGGCTCGGCGCCCGCAGCCCCGGGGACCGGCTCACCCACCCGGTCCTCCTGCGCCACCTGCTGTGGACCGCGGTCGACACCGGGCTGCCGCTCCAGCTGCACACCGGCTTCGGGGACCCCGACCTACGGCTCGACCACGCGGACCCGCTGCTGCTCACCGACTTCGTGAAGGCCACCGCCGGGAGCGGCTGCGACCTGGTGCTGCTGCACGGCTACCCCTACCACCGGGGCGCGGGCTACCTCGCGGCCGTCTTCCCGCACGTCTACGCCGACATGGGGCTCACCCTCGGCCACACCGGAGCCCGCGCCCGGGCGCTGCTCGCGGAGATGCTGGAGCTCACCCCGTTCGGCAAGCTGCTGTTCTCCACCGACGGCTACGCCCTGCCGGAGCTGTACGTGATCGGGGCCCGACTGTTCCGCACCGCCCTGGAGGAGCTGTTGGGCGAGTGGGTGCGCGACGGCTCCTGGGGGTACCCGGACGCCCACCGGGTGGCGAAGATGCTGGCCTCGGCCAACGCCCGCCGCGTCTACCGGCTCTGACGCCGAAGGGGCCACGGGAGCGGTGCTCCGGTGGCCCCGGTGAGGCGTACGACCCCGGTGGGGTCAGACGGACGACAGTGCGGAACCGCTCCGGGCGGGCACCGGCACCGGCAGCTCCGGTCGCTCCCGTAGCGCGAGCAGCACCCGTAGGGTCGCGATCCACACCAGGCACGAGCCCAGCATGTGCGCCCCGACCAAGACCTCCGGCAGGTCCGTGAAGTACTGCACGTACCCGATGGCGCCCTGGGCCATGAGGATCAGGAACAGGTCCCGGGACCGGTTCAGCGGACCGCGGGGCGCGTCCACCGCCTTCAGCACGAACCACAGCGCGAAGGTCAGGGAGACCACGACCCAGGCGAGGACCGCGTGCACCTTGGTGACGGCCTCCCAGTCGACGTCCATCCGGGGCACGTCGCTGGAGTCACCCGCGTGCGGCCCCGCACCGGTGACCACCGTGCCGACGGCGATCAGCAGTCCCGTCACCACGACCATCACCCAGACCAGCTGCTGCACGGCCTTGCCGACCAGCGGCTTGGGCGGTGCGTCGCCCTCCCGGGAGCGCTGCCACATCACCGTCGCCACCGCGATCAGGGCGGTGGACAGCAGGAAGTGGGCGGCGACCGTGTACGGGTTGAGGCCCACCAGAACGACGATGCCCCCCAGCACCGCATTGCCCATGACCAGCCAGAACTGGGCCCAGCCGAGCCGGGTCAGGGAGCGTCGCCACGGCTTCTGCGAACGGGCGGCGATGATGGCCCAGCCGACGGCCGCGCACAGCACGTACGTCAGCAGCCGGTTGCCGAACTCGATGATCCCGTGGAGGCCCATCTCCCGGGTCGTGGTCAGCGAGTCGTCGGTGCACTTGGGCCAGGTCGGGCACCCGAGGCCGGAGCCCGTGAGCCGGACGGCCCCGCCGGTGACGACGATGACGACCATCATCACGAGCGCCGCCATGGCGGCGCGCTGCACGATGCGGGTGGTGGGGGTCCAACGATCGGCGATGTAGGCGAGCGGGTTGCGCGCGGCCTCAACGAGGTCGTCTCGGGTCACTTTTGGCACGTGCACATGGTAGGCGGGTGCTTGTGCACGCCTTCACGAGGGGGACGTTTCGCGTGCCCCCGCGTCGGACGGCGCTCACTCCCAGCGGAAGAAGCGCCCCGCCGCACCCAGCCCCGCGACCGCCCACACCGCGAGGACGCCCAGGTCACGCCAGGGAATCCCGGCGCCGTCCCGCAAGACGTCACGCAGTCCCTCGGACAGCGCGGCGATCGGAAGGAACTCCAGCACGGTGCGTGCCGCCTCCGGGAACCTGTCCAGCGGCACCACCACGCCGCCGCCCATCAGCAGCAACAGGAAGACCAGATTCGCGGCAGCGAGCGTCGCCTCGGCCCGCAGCGTCCCGGCCATCAGCAGCCCGAGACCCGAGAAGGCGGCCGTGCCGAGCGCGAGCAGCAGCAGCACGGTCAGCGGGTTGCCGTGCGGCGACCAGCCGAGGGCGAGCGCGATCACGGTCAGCAGCGCCACCTGGAGCACCTCGACCACCAGGACCGACAGGGACTTGGCGGTCATCAGCCCCCAGCGCGGCAGCGGGGAGACGGCGAGGCGCTTCAGCACGCCGTACCGCCGTTCGAAGCCGGTGGCGATGGCCTGGCCGGTGAACGCCGTCGACATCACGGCGAGGGCCAGGACCCCCGGTGCGAGGAAGTCGACGGCCTTCCCCTCCCCGGTGTCCACGATGTCGACCGAGCTGAACAGGGCGAGCAGCAGGGCCGGGATGATCACCGTCAGCAGCAGCTGTTCGCCGTTGCGCAGCAGCATCCTGGTCTCCAGGACGGCCTGCGCGGCGATCATCCGGGGCAGCGGGGCCGCCCCGGGGCGGGGCACGAAGGTGCCGGGTCCCCCACCCGCGCGGGCGGGCGTGTCGGCGGCGGTGTTCGCCTCGGCGGTCATGAGCGCAGCTCCCTACCGGTCAGCTCCAGGAAGACGTCCTCCAAGGTGTGCCGCTCCACCGAGATCCGGTCCGGCATCACCCCGTGCTGCGCGCACCAGGAGGTGACGGTGGCCAGCAGCTGCGGGTCGACGGTCCCCGCGACGCGGTACGCGCCGGGGCTCACCTCGTCGACCTGGGAGTCCGGGGGCAGGGCCTTGAGCAGGGCGCCGACGTCCAGTCCGACGCGTCCGGTGAAGCGCAGGGTGTTCTCGGCGCCGCCCCGGCACAGCTGCTCGGGGGAGCCCTGGGCGATGACCCGGCCGGCGTCGATGATCGCGACGTCGTCGGCGAGCTGCTCGGCCTCGTCCATGTGGTGCGTGGTGAGCACGACGCTCACCCCGTCGGCGCGCAGGTCGCGGACGAGGCCCCAGGCGGCGCGGCGGGCCTGGGGGTCGAGTCCGGCGGTGGGCTCGTCGAGGAAGACCAGCTCGGGGCGGCCCACGACGGCCATGGCCAGCGCGAGCCGCTGCTGCTGCCCGCCGGAGAGCCGCCGGTAGGTGGTGCGTCCGCAGCTGTCGAGGCCGAGCCGGTCGATCAGTGCCGGTACGTCGAGGGGGTGGGCGTGCAGCCGGGCGACGTGGTGCAGCATCTCGTCGGCGCGGGCGCCGGAGTACACGCCGCCGGACTGGAGCATCACCCCGATCCGGGGGCGCAGCGCCGCGGCGTCGCGCTGGGGGTCGAGGCCGAGGACGCGGACGGTGCCGGCGTCCGGTGCGCGGTAGCCCTCGCAGACCTCGATGGTGGAGGTCTTGCCGGCGCCGTTGGGGCCGAGCACGGCGGTGATCCCGGGCCCGGCGACCAGGTCGAGGCCGTTGACGGCGGTCTTGGGGCGCCTGGTTCCGTACCGCTTCACCAGGCCCTGGACCTGGAGGACGGGCTCGCTTCGCATGAGGCGCAAGTCTAGGGAGCCGTGCCGGGTGCCGGGGTCGCGGGGTGCCCCGCCGGCCGGCGGGGCGCGGGGGCGGAGCGGGGCACCGGGCCGGATGGGGGACACTGTGCGGGCGCTCTGAGCGGGGCGGCCGGGCGGGTTCCGGCTTCCTTAGCAGACCAGAGCCGGTTAGGTAACCCTTAGTGATGGATGCCACCGTGTTGGCTGACCTCGGTCGCTTGTCCGCCCTCGGGGAATTACGCAACAATGGCGTTGTGAAATACGTCGGCGAGGTCCGGGCAGCCCCTCAGGGGGTGCCGCAGGAAGACTCCGCGACCGGTGAGCGTTCGACGCGCAACCGTGTCGCGCGCTCCATCCTGGACCACGGCCCGTCGACGGTGGCCGACCTCGCGGGCCGGCTCGGCCTCACCCAGGCCGCCGTCCGGCGCCATCTGGACGCACTGGTGGGCGACGACGTCGTCGAGGCCCGCGAACAGCGCGTCTACGGGGCCCGTACCCGGGGTCGACCCGCCAAGGTCTTCGTGCTGACCGACTGTGGCCGCGACGCCTTCGACCAGTCGTACGACAAGCTGGCCGCCGACGCGCTGCGCTGGATCGCGCGGACCGCCGGCGGCGGCGCCGTCGGCGAGGCCGCCGTCGCCGCCTTCGCGCGCGACCGGATCGAGACCCTGGCCGAGTCGTACCGCGCCGCGATCGAGGCCGCGCCGCCCGAGAAGCGGACCGAGGCGCTGGCCAGGGCCCTCACCGCCGACGGGTACGCTGCTACGGCGCGTAGCGCGCCCGGCAGCCAGCGCGGCGAGCAGTTGTGTCAGCACCACTGCCCGGTCGCCCACGTGGCGGAGCAGTATCCACAGCTGTGCGAGGCCGAGACGGAGATCTTCTCCCGTCTCCTCGGGACGCACGTCCAGCGGCTGGCGACCATCGCCCACGGCGACGGCGTCTGCACCACGTACATCCCGAACGCCCCGGACGGTGCGGACGCCCTCGCGGCGCCCGACCCGGACGGACCCCGTCAGCCGCCGGACCCACCGGGCCGGACGGCACCGCGCACACCACCCCGAACAGAGCGTCACCCATCAGCAAGCACGGCCGGGAGGAACCCCGCATGACTCTCCCCACGGAGACTGCCCACCCCGAACTAGAGGGCCTGGGTACGTACGAATACGGCTGGGCCGACTCCGACGAAGCCGGTGCCTCCGCCAAGCGCGGACTGGGCGAGGACGTCGTCCGGGACATCTCGGCCAAGAAGGACGAGCCGGAGTGGATGACCAAGCTCCGTCTCAAGGGCCTGCGCCTGTTCGACAAGAAGCCCATGCCGAGCTGGGGCTCGGACCTGTCGGGCATCGACTTCGACAACATCAAGTACTTCGTGCGTTCCACGGAGAAGCAGGCGGAGTCCTGGGAGGACCTGCCCGAGGACATCAAGAACACGTACGACAGGCTCGGCATCCCCGAGGCCGAGAAGCAGCGCCTGGTCGCCGGTGTCGCCGCGCAGTACGAGTCCGAGGTCGTCTACCACCAGATCCGCGAGGACCTGGAGGAGCAGGGCGTCATCTTCCTGGACACGGACACCGCGCTCAAGGAGCACCCGGAGCTGTTCAAGGAGTACTTCGGCACCGTCATCCCCGTCGGTGACAACAAGTTCGCCTCGCTGAACACGGCCGTGTGGTCCGGCGGCTCCTTCATCTACGTCCCCAAGGGCGTGCAGGTGGAGATCCCGCTCCAGGCCTACTTCCGCATCAACACGGAGAACATGGGCCAGTTCGAGCGGACGCTGATCATCGTCGACGAGGACGCCTACGTCCACTACGTCGAGGGCTGCACCGCGCCGATCTACAAGTCGGACTCCCTGCACTCCGCGGTGGTCGAGATCATCGTGAAGAAGGGCGCCCGCTGCCGCTACACGACGATCCAGAACTGGTCGAACAACGTCTACAACCTGGTCACCAAGCGCGCCGTGGCCTACGAGGGCGCGACCATGGAGTGGGTCGACGGCAACATCGGCTCCAAGGTCACCATGAAGTACCCGGCCGTCTACCTGATGGGCGAGCACGCCAAGGGCGAGACCCTGTCGATCGCCTTCGCGGGCGCGGGCCAGCACCAGGACGCGGGCGCCAAGATGGTCCACATGGCCCCCAACACCTCCTCGAACATCGTCTCCAAGTCGGTGGCCCGGGGCGGCGGACGCACCTCGTACCGCGGCCTCATCGAGATCGGTGAGGGCGCGCCCGGCGCCAAGTCGAACGTGCTGTGCGACGCACTGCTCGTGGACACGATCTCCCGCTCGGACACCTACCCCTACGTGGACGTCCGCGAGGACGACGTGTCGATGGGGCACGAGGCGACCGTCTCCAAGGTCTCCGAGGACCAGCTCTTCTACCTGATGAGCCGCGGCCTCACCGAGTTCGAGGCGATGGCGATGATCGTGCGCGGCTTCGTCGAGCCGATCGCCAAGGAGCTGCCCATGGAGTACGCCCTTGAGCTGAACCGGCTGATCGAGCTCCAGATGGAGGGCGCGGTCGGCTGACCCGGCCCCCGCCCCCCGGGGCCCGCGCGGCCCCCGCAGCGTCACGTCTTCATCAGAAAGCGAGCACCAAGACAGCCATGGCTGAGGCTCAGAACACCCCGGTGGGGTCCACCACCGCAGGCGCCATCGCGGTGGCGGCGGAGTCGACCGTCGCCACCCGCATGAGCGCGCCGCCGTCCTTCGACGTCGCGGACTTCCCCGTGCCGCACGGCCGGGAGGAGGAGTGGCGGTTCACCCCGCTGAACCGACTGCGCGGGCTGCACGACGGCACCGCCGTCGCCACCGACTCCGGCGTCAAGGTCGTGGTCGACGCGCCCGCCGCCGTCACCGTCGAGACCGTGGGCCGCGAGGACGCCCGTCTCGGCCGGGCCGGCACCCCCGTCGACCGGGTCGCCGCACAGGCGTACTCCGGCTTCACCACGGCGACCGTGGTGACCGTGCCCAAGGACACCGTCCTGACCGAGCCGGTCCGCATCGCCGTGCACGGCGAGGGCGGCACCGCCTACGGCCACCAGGTCGTCGAGCTGGGCGCCTTCGCCGAAGCCGTCGTGGTCGTGGACCACACCGGTGACGCCGTGTTCGCCTCCAACGTGGACTACGTCCTCGGGGACGGCGCCAAGCTCACCGTGGTCTCCGTCCAGGACTGGGACGACACCGCCGTCCACGTCGCCCAGCACAACGCGCTGATCGGTCGGGACGCCTCCTTCCGCTCCGTCGTGGTCACCTTCGGCGGCGACCTGGTCCGTCTCCACCCCCGGGTCGCCTACGCCGCGCCCGGTGGCGAGGCCGAGCTGTTCGGGCTGTACTTCACCGACCGCGGGCAGCACCAGGAGCACCGCCTCCTGGTCGACCACAACACGCCGCACTGCAAGTCCAACGCCGTCTACAAGGGCGCGCTCCAGGGGCAGGGCGCGCACGCGGTGTGGATCGGCGACGTGCTCATCCAGGCCGCGGCCGAGGGCACCGACACCTACGAGATGAACCGGAACCTCGTCCTCACCGACGGCGCCCGGGTCGACTCGGTCCCCAACCTGGAGATCGAGACCGGCGAGATCGTCGGTGCCGGACACGCCTCCGCGACCGGCCGCTTCGACGACGAGCAGCTCTTCTACCTGATGGCCCGCGGCATCCCCCAGCACGAGGCCCGGCGCCTCGTCGTGCGCGGCTTCTTCGCCGAGCTGGTCCAGCAGATCGGACTGCCCGACGTCGAGGAGCGGCTGATCGCCAAGATCGAGCGAGAGCTGGAGGCTTCCGTCGCATGACGTACGTACGCGCCTGCGGACTGAGCGAGCTGGAGGACGACACCCCGATGCGGGTGGAGCTCGACGGCCTGCCCGTCTCGGTCGTACGCACCGAAGGCGAGGTGTTCGCCATCTACGACATCTGCTCCCACGCGAACGTCTCCCTGTCGGAGGGCGAGGTGGAGGACTGTCAGATCGAGTGCTGGCTGCACGGCTCCAGCTTCGACCTCCGCACCGGCAAGCCGTCCGGCCTTCCCGCGACGCGCCCCGTCCCCGTATACCCCGTAAAGATCGAAGGGGACGATGTGCTCGTCTCCCTCACCCAGGAGTCCTGAGGCACCCATGGCAACGCTTGAAATCCGAGACCTGCACGTCACCGTCGAGGCCGACAACGCCACGAAGGAGATCCTCAAGGGCGTCGACCTGACCGTGAAGCAGGGCGAGACGCACGCCATCATGGGCCCCAACGGCTCCGGCAAGTCGACCCTCGCCTATTCGCTGGCGGGTCACCCCAAGTACCAGATCACCGGCGGCACCGTCACCCTCGACGGCGAGGACGTCCTGGAGATGTCCGTCGACGAGCGGGCCCGCGCCGGCCTGTTCCTCGCCATGCAGTACCCGGTCGAGATCCCCGGCGTCTCCGTCTCCAACTTCCTGCGCACCTCCGCCACCGCCGTCCGCGGTGAGGCCCCCAAGCTGCGGACGTGGGTCAAGGAGGTCAAGGAGACCATGGAGCGCCTCCACATGGACCCGGCCTTCGCCGAGCGCAACGTCAACGAGGGCTTCTCCGGCGGCGAGAAGAAGCGCCACGAGATCCTCCAGCTCGAACTGCTCAAGCCGAAGGTGGCCATCCTCGACGAGACCGACTCCGGCCTCGACGTGGACGCCCTGCGCGTGGTGTCCGAGGGCGTCAACCGCGTCCGCGAGACCGGCGAGGTGGGCACCCTGCTCATCACGCACTACACCCGCATCCTGCGGTACATCAAGCCCGACTACGTCCATGTCTTCGCCAACGGTCGGATCGCCGAGTCCGGCGGCGCCGAACTCGCCGACAAGCTGGAGAACGAGGGCTACGAGGCGTACGTGAAGGGAGGCGCGTCCGCGTGACAGCAGCCCGACAGGGGCTCCCCGGTCTCCTCGACACTGAGGCGCTCCGCAAGGACTTCCCGATCTTGGACCGGGTGATCCACGACGGGAAGAAGCTCGTCTACCTGGACAACGCGGCGACCTCGCAGACGCCGCGCCAGGTACTCGACGTGATCGCCGAGTACTACGAACAGCACAACGCCAACGTCCACCGCGGTGTGCACGTGCTCGCCGAGGAGGCCACCGCGCTGTACGAGGGCGCGCGCGACAAGGTCGCCGCGTTCATCAACGCGCCCAGCCGCGACGAGGTGATCTTCACCAAGAACGCCTCGGAGTCGCTGAACCTGGTGGCCAACATGCTCGGTTGGGCCGACGAGCCCTACCGGGTGGACCAGCACACCGAGATCGTCATCACGGAGATGGAGCACCACTCCAACATCGTGCCCTGGCAGCTGCTCTCGCAGCGCACCGGCGCGAAGCTGAAGTGGTTCGGCCTCACCGACGACGGCCGGCTCGACCTGTCGAACATCGAGGAGGTCATCACCGAGAAGACGAAGATCGTCTCCTTCGTGCTGGTCTCCAACATCCTCGGCACCGTCAACCCGGTCGAAGCCATCGTGCGCCGTGCCCAGGAGGTCGGGGCCCTGGTCCTGATCGACGCCTCCCAGGCCGCCCCGCACATGCCGATGGACGTCCAGGCGCTCCAGGCCGACTTCGTGGCCTTCACCGGTCACAAGATGTGCGGACCGACGGGCATCGGGGTGCTGTGGGGTCGCCAGGAGCTCCTGGAGGACCTGCCCCCGTTCCTCGGCGGCGGCGAGATGATCGAGACGGTGTCCATGCACTCCTCGACCTACGCCCCGGCCCCGCACAAGTTCGAGGCGGGCACCCCGCCGATCGCCCAGGCCGTGGCCCTGGGCGCGGCGGTGGACTACCTCAGCGGCATCGGCATGGAGCGGATCGCCCAGCACGAGCACGCCCTCACGGAGTACGCCGTCAAGCGGCTCCTGGACGTGCCCGACCTGCGGATCATCGGCCCCACCACGGCCGAGGACCGGGGCGCCGCGATCTCCTTCACCCTCGGCGACATCCACCCGCACGACGTGGGTCAGGTGCTCGACGAGGAGGGCATCGCGGTCCGGGTCGGCCACCACTGCGCGCGGCCGGTCTGCCTGCGGTACGGAATTCCCGCGACCACCAGGGCGTCGTTCTATCTGTACTCCACTCCGGCCGAGATCGACGCACTGGTCGACGGGTTGGAACACGTACGGAACTTCTTCGGCTAGGGGTCACACGGTGAAGCTTGATTCGATGTACCAGGACGTCATCCTCGACCACTACAAGCACCCGCACGGGCGTGGTCTGAGGGACGGTGACGCCGAGGTGCACCACGTCAACCCGACGTGCGGCGACGAGATCACGCTCCGGGTCAAGTACGACGGGCAGCGGATCGTCGACATCTCCTACGAGGGCCAGGGCTGCTCGATCAGCCAGGCCAGCGCGTCGGTGCTGAACGACCTGCTCGTGGGCAAGGAACTCGCCGAGGCCCAGAAGATCCAGGGCGTGTTCCTTGAGCTGATGCAGTCCAAGGGCCGGGTGGAACCGGACGACGAGATGGAAGAGCTCCTGGAGGACGCGGTCGCGTTCGCCGGGGTCTCCAAGTACCCGGCACGGGTGAAGTGCGCCCTGCTGAGCTGGATGGCCTGGAAGGATGCGACGGCCCAGGCCCTCGCGGAGGAGGCGAAGACCGCATGACGGACAACGACACCCTGATGAAGCCCGCCTCGGAGGAAGAGGTCCGCGAGGCGCTGCTCGACGTGGTCGACCCCGAGCTGGGGATCGACGTGGTCAATCTGGGGCTGATCTACGGCGTCCACGTGGACGACGCCAACATCGCCACCATCGACATGACGCTGACCTCGGCGGCCTGTCCGCTGACCGACGTCATCGAGGACCAGGCGAAGTCGGCCACCGAGGGCCTGGTCAGCGAACTGCGCATCAACTGGGTGTGGATGCCGCCGTGGGGTCCGGACAAGATCACGGACGACGGCCGTGAGCAGTTGAGGGCCCTCGGGTTCAACGTCTGAGCCCGTCCCCGCCGTACTGCGAGGGGTGCCACCGCGATCCGGTGGCACCCCTCGGGCGTGTTCCCGGGACCGCCACCCCACCCCGGCCCACCACGAGCGGCGCTCGATGCGCTTCAGGACCGGCTGAGCCGCCATCTCCGGGGACCGTCGCGGACGGCCCCGCCCAGCGCGCGAGCGGTGGCGTCATCGGCGCTCTGCCCTGAGCACGGCGGGAGTACCGTGGCAGCGTGGCAAACGAAGACTTGGGGAAGACCCTGCGCCGCCTGCGCCGTCTGGCCGCCTTGACCCAAGAAGGGTTGTCCGAACGCTCTGGCGTGTCAGTCGATGTGATCCGTCAGCTCGAACAGCGGCGGAAGCACTCGGCACGGCTCCCCACGCTTCACGCTCTCGCCAACGGTTTGGGCGTGGAGCTGACCACACTGCTGGGCGACCCCCCTGCGGTCTCGGCAAGCGGAGAGAGCGACGGGCCGCGCTTCGTCGCCGTGCGCAGGGCGATCATGCCCGTACTGTGGGGGCCACAGCCGGAGCCGACCGGCCAGGACTTCTCTACGGACCAATTGCGCGAGCACATCGCAGACGGCTGGTCTCAGTACCACGCAGCCGAGTTCGACACGGTGATGAAGAGTCTCCCCGACCTGATCACCGACGCGCGTTCAGCCACGGTGTCCGGAAGCGACGAGGACCGCAAGGCCGGTTTCGCAGCCCTGGGCAAGGCACTCCAGCTCGCCGGGCACGTCGCCGTGCGCATGGGCAAGACAGACCTTGCCCTCACGAGCCTGGAGCGGGCCATGGACGCAGCGGAGCATTCCGCGGACCCGCTCTTGGTTCCCATGATCGTGAACTCTGTCGCCTGGACCTACCAGCGGCAAGGTCGCCTGGAAGACGCCCTGGGGATCGCCCTTCGCGCGGCTGAAGCCATCGAAAGCGGCGGCCACACGGACACGGCCGACGGGCTGAAGGTGTGGGGTGCCCTCACCATGAGTGCTGCTACGTCGGCCGCACGCAGCGGCGACTACGAGCGGGCGGCCGAGCTGATGGCGGGAGCGGAGAAGGAAGCGGCCCGTGTCTCCGAGCTGCCTGCGGGCGCTGACCACCGCATGGTCAGCGTCTTCAGCCCGTCGTCGGTGCGCATCGAACGCGTCCGCCTCGCCGTGCAGTACGGGCACCCGCACGACGCCTTGGCGCTCGCCAAGGGAATGCGGCTGAGCAAAGACACTCCGCCGTCCTGGCGGACGTGGCTGCTGCTGGACGTGGCCCGAGCACACACGGACACCGGGGATGCCGCCGGAGCGGTGAAGGCGCTGGAGTCCCTGCGCCGGGTGGCGCCCACCTGGATGCAGCACCACACGTTGGCCGTGGCCATAGTTCGGGACCTCTGGGCTCTCCCCCACCACCCGCCGGGACTTCGACCGCTGGCCGAGTTCCTGGGGGTCAGCGAATAGCGTGCGGAAAGTGGGACGTTGCGCCCCTGTCAACGTCCCTGGCGTGTCGCTTTCATGAGCGGACAGCACCCCGGCGGCCGTGCGACCGGCCCTGGGGCTCGGCCGATCTGAGAGAGCAGACCGACATGCCGCAACCTGCAACGCGGGCTCGCAGGACCGGACACCCCGGGTACAGCGAGACTCTGCCCCGTCAGCCCGAGAGCGCCGCGCCGGCCCGACGCCTGGTCCGCGCCGCGTGTGCCGTGTGGCGCCTGGACGACCTGGCGGAGGACGGCGCCCTGATCGTCTCCGAACTCGTGTCGAATGCCGTCCAGCACGCCCGCCGGGAATCCATCCGGATCACCATCGAGCGCCCCGGGACGGGGCGCGTGCGCGTCGGCGTCGTGGACTTCTCCCGGGTGTCCCCGGTTCGCGGGGAGCCGGACCCGGAGCGCGAGAGCGGGCGCGGCCTCGCGCTCGTGGCGGAGTTGGCTGAGAACTGGGGAACCGAGTCGTTGCCCTGGGGCAAGCGAGTCTGGGCAGAACTGCACGGGAAGGCACAAGGATGAGCACGCGCGCAGTGGTCCGGCGCGAGACATGAACCGTGAGCCGGACGCAGAGCCGGTGACGTACGCTCACACGGGACGGCGTGATGGTGCGGATGTCTCACGGAATGACCGTCCCTGTGTGGCCGATTCGCCTCTGACCTGGTCTCTGTGGACTGATGGGACGCTGCGAGTACCGGGTGGACAACCCCTAAGATTCCCTCATGACCGACACGACTGCTGCACGCACCACCGGCGCCGTTGCCGCCGGGCTCGCCACCGTCACCCCCGACGGCACCGTCCTCGACACCTGGTTCCCCGCCCCGGAACTCACCTCCGAGCCCGGCCCGGCCGGCACCGAGCGGCTGACCGCCGAGCACGCGGCGAAACTCCTCGGTGAGGGTGCCGTCAAGGCGGTGGGCGCCGACGCCCGCCGCGGTGTCGAGGTCGTCGCGGTCCGCACGGTCATCGCCTCCCTGGACGACAAGCCGCTCGACGCCCACGACGCCTACCTGCGGCTGCACCTGCTCTCCCACCGGCTGGTCAAGCCGCACGGCCAGAGCCTCGACGGAGTGTTCGGGCTGCTCGCCAACGTCGCCTGGACCTCGCTGGGTCCGGTCGCCGTCGACGACATCGAGAAGGTCCGCCTCAACGCCCGCGCCGAAGGCCTCCACCTCCAGGTGACCTCCGTCGACAAGTTCCCCCGGATGACGGACTACGTCGTCCCGACCGGGGTGCGGATCGCGGACGCCGACCGGGTCCGCCTCGGCGCGCACCTGTCCGCCGGCACCACGGTCATGCACGAGGGCTTCGTCAACTTCAACGCCGGCACGCTCGGCACCTCCATGGTCGAGGGCCGCATCTCCGCGGGCGTCGTCGTGGGCGACGGCTCCGACATCGGCGGCGGCGCCTCCACGATGGGCACCCTCTCCGGCGGCGGCAGCGTCATCATCTCCATCGGCGAGCGCTGCCTGGTCGGCGCGGAGGCGGGCGTCGGCATCGCCCTCGGCGACGAGTGCGTCGTCGAGGCGGGCCTGTACGTGACCGCCGGCACCCGCGTCACGCTGCCCGACGGCCAGATCGTCAAGGCCCGTGAGCTGTCCGGCGCCTCGCACATCCTCTTCCGCCGCAACTCCGTCACCGGCGCCGTGGAGGCCCGCCCGAACAACGCCGTCTGGGGCGGCCTGAACGAGGTCCTGCACAGCCACAACTGACCCGTGGCCCCGAGGGCGGTCCGGACGGCGGGGGGCCCGCCGACCGGGCCGCCCTCCGTCGTGCCCCCCCGGGGATCGCCCGAGCCGCATAGCGGGCCGCCCGCCGCCCCGTCCCCAGGAGCGGAGGCGCCCCGACCGGGTCGCCCGCCGAGTGGGGAAGGTGTCGATGAATGCCGAAGACGAACGAGGGTTCCGCGAGTTCGTGGCGAACCGGTCCTCCGCCCTCCTGAGGACCGCGGTCCTGCTCACCGGAGGCGACCGGCACGCGGCCGAGGACCTGCTCCAGGGCGCCCTGCTCAAGGTCGTGGCCCGCTGGCACCGGATCGACGACCACGAGGCGTACGTGCGCCGCGTCCTGTACCGGCAGCAGGTCGACCGCTGGCGGCTGAAGTGGCCCCGACGGGAACTGACCGTCGCGGACCTGCCCGACGCCGCCGCACCTGCCGACGCCCATGCGAACGCCGAACTGCGGATCGTCCTGCTGGACGCCCTGGCCCGGCTCACCGCGCGCCAGCGGACCGTGCTGGTGCTGCGTTACTTCGAGGACCTGCCCGAGGCCGAGGTGGCCGACGCGCTCGGCTGCTCGGTCGGCACCGTGCGCTCCACCGCCCACCGCTCGCTGGCCCGGCTGCGCACCCTCGCCCCGGAACTCACCGCACTGGTGGCGACCGCACCCGACGGGCCGTCCGACGCACCACCGGACGACGGCCGCACACCGTGGACCCCTGACGGCATCGTGTACGAGGAGGTGGCCCGATGAGCACCGAGGGCCTGTTGAAGGAAACACTGCGCGCGCAGGCCACCGCGGTGGCCCCCGCCCCCGCCGACCTCGCCGACCGGGTGCTCGCCGCCCGCCGCCGGGGCAACCGACTGCGGGGCGCGGCGGCGGTCGCCGCGGTGATCGCGCTGGGGCTCACCGGGAGCCAGGTGCTCCCCGGGGACACGGCGGCCTCCACCCCGGCGGCCGACTGGTCGGACGACGACGTGCTCGCCCGCCCGGACCAGTCGCCGCCGCGCGAACTGATCGCCGCGGGGGACCTGGCGGTCGGCGCGTACTACACCGTGGCCACCTCGGAGAAGGCGAACGACACCACGGCGTACGACCGCACGTACCGGTTGTTGAACCGGTCGTCAGGCAGGTACGAGAAGGCCCCGTGGTCGTACGTGGACGTGGCTCCGGGGCTGGGCACCGCCGCCGTCCTCCAGGGCGCCCTGCCGACCCGCCGGATCGGCCTGGTCGACCTGGACACCGGGAAAGTCACCCGGTGGATCACGGTGCGCAAAGCGGTCGCGGCCGTGGCCTTCTCCCCGGACGGGACCCGACTGGTGGGCACCACGTACCGGACGGACCCGGACGTCAGGCCCTCGGGTGACGGCGGTGTGTCGTCCGACCGGACCGGGTTCAGCGTCATCGACCTCGCTTCGGGCGAGGAGGAATGGCACCGGACACGGGTCACGGTGTCCGAGGCCGTGTTCGGCGCCCTTCCCCAGGAGAGCCTCCGCCGGGTCGACTACGACTTCACCGCCGACGGCGAACGGGTCCACGTCCCGAACCCGACCCCCGGGTACGTGTCGCCGGGCGCGGTGTTCTCGGGGCCGCAGGGCGCGGGGGTCCGGAATCTCGACGGCAAGCCGGTCGGGCCCTCGGAGCTGAAGATGACGGAGGGCCGGCTGCTGGAAGGGGGCGTCGAGTATCCCACGGTGGACGCCAAGGAACCGGCCGCTGGAGAAAAGCCCGTCGGCTGGCCGGGTGGTGACCGGGCGATCGTCTGGCGCTGCGCGCCGAAGCTCTGCGAGGACGAGGGGTCCACCGGCCGGCTCACCCTGGTCGACGTCCGCACCGGCCGTTCCCTCCCCCTCAGTGGGGGCCGCCCGGAGGTGGGCGAGGGCCGCTGGGTGCCGGTGTTCGCACCGCGCTGACCGGCCGCGGGTCCCGGGACGGACGTCGACCCGCCCCGGGACCCCGCCCGCTCAGGGCCGCAGTCGCAGCACCTGCGGGTCGTGGTCGCTGTTCTGGTCGGCGAACTCGGCGTTGAGGTGCACCGAGTCGTACGCGAAGCGGCCCCACCGCACCGACGGGCTCACCAGGATCTGGTCGAGCACCTGGCTGTTGCCCTGGTACGCGTACGAGTAGCGGTCGCCCGCCGGCAGTGACTTGACCGCCGACCACAGGGCGCCGCCGTCCTCCAGCAGCCGGGTGGTGCGGGAGAACTCGAAGTCGTTGATGTCGCCCAGGGCGATCACATCGGCGTCGCGCTGCACCTTCAGGACGTCCTTGACGAAGGCGTTCACCTCCGTCGCCTGGCGGTGCCGCTGGACCTCCGACGAGCGGGCCGGGGGCTGGAACTGCGAGGTCAGCGCCTGGTCCCCGCCCTTGGACGCGAAGTGGTTGGCGATCACGATCACGGTGCGGCCCCGGAAGACGAACTCCCCGGCGAGCGGCTTGCGGCTGTCGGTCCAGGCCTCGGAGGCGGGAGCGATCCGCCCCGGCGACAGGGTCAGGGCCGCGCGGCCGTCCACCCGGGTCACCCCGGTCGCGGTGGTCGCGTCCCCGCCGGGCCGGTCGGTGAAGGAGACCCGCTCGGGGTTGAAGAGGAAGACCTGACGGATGTTGCCGCCCGGCTCGCCGCCGTCCCGGCCGTCCACCGGATCGATGGACCGCCAGTCGTAGCGCGGGCCGCCGTGGGCCACTATCGCGTCGACGAACCTGCGGATCGTGACGTCGGCGGCGACCGTGCCGTCCTGGGTGCGCCCGTTGTTGTCCTGGACCTCCTCCAGGGCCAGCACGTCCGGCGAGGCCAGGTTCGTGGCGACGGCCTCGGCGAGCGCGTCGAACTTCTCCTGCGGGTCGCCCGGGTCGAGGTTCTCGACGTTGTACGTCGCCACCGAGAGTTCCTTGTCGTGCTGCGGGCGGGTCCGCTCCCGTTCCAGTCCGCGGTCCACGACCGTGCCGAGCGTCCGTGCGGTCAGCGTGTAGCCGCCGAACTGGTTGAAGTCCAGGGGGCCCTCGGCGCCGCCCTTCAGCACGTCGCCCACGTTAGCGGCGGGGAACGGCCGCTCGGCGACCGGGACCAGCGACTGGACCTTGAGCCGTCCGGTGTTCTGGTCCCGGTAGGAGCCGTAGACGGCGCCGCCGCGGCGGTTGTCGTTCTCGTCCGGCTTCACCGTGACCCACAGTTCGCTGAACGCGGTCGCGCCCACCACCCGGGAGGTGCCCACCCGGACGTTCATGCCCTCCAACGACTCGTAACGGTCGAGGGCGTACGTGCGCGGGCGCAGCGGGAGGCCGTTGACCGATCCGCCCGCCGCGGGATCACCCGTGGGGGCGTACGCGTCGGGAACGGACCGCCGGTCCAGGGTGGTCGGGGCGGGCAGCGGGTTGCCCGTGGACACCACCGTCACGGTCGGTCGACTGAGCTGGGTGAGCGACTGGTTGCCGCTGGCGGCACCGCCCGGGACGAACTCCGTGACGGTTCCCGACACCTGCACCGCGTCGCCGGGCGTGACCGTCGGGGTGGAGCCGGTGAAGACGAACAGGCCCTCGCTGGTCGCCGGGTCGTCGTCCGGGGCGGTGTCCTGGAACCAGAAGCCCCGGGACGAGCCGTAGGCGCGGACGCCGGTGACGACTCCCAGGACGCCGGTGACCTGGGTGCCGACGAGCGGGGAGGTCCGGGTGGTGCCCTGGACGTCGTGGATGGCGGTCGGGGACGGGACGGGGTCCGCCGCGTGCGCCGGGATGGTCAGGACCACGGTCGTCACCGTGGAACAGACGGCGGCGACGGTGAGCGCGGCCAGACGGGTCGAGGTTCTGCTCGGCAAGGGAATCCCTCCGGGTGGGTGGGGCGTGCGGGGTGGTGACGGGTGGTGCGGGAGGAGCGCGGCAGGCCGTCCGGCCGGCTCCGGAGCGGGAACACGGTGTCCCGGCTCCGTTACCGACCGGTTTCTACGCGCGTCAATCTCTTGGGTCCACGGGGGAGTTGTCAAGGTCCCCGAGGGGTACCACGCTTGACGAGTACATGAACCAGACGGCATGGGGAGAAATCCGTCTAGGCTGAGCGGCCGGACCACATTGCCCGGAGGAGAAGCCGCCCATGACCGACCGTTCCCCGTTGCCCCCGGTGCGGCTGCGCCCCGAGGCGGAACTCGCCAGGGACGCGCTCGCCTCCCCGTTGTTCTCCCGCGCCGTCCGCCTCGCACGGTGGGCCGGCCCCGACCGCCGGGTGGGCGCCGGGGGCGAACTCGCGGAGGAACTGCTCCCGGCCGCCGCAGTGGAACTCGGACTCCTTCCGGCGGCGGCCGTGGGGCTGCCCGACGGGTCCGAGGACCCGCGCCCGGCGGACTCCGCGGAGTCGGCGGAACTCGCCACCGAGGCCGTCGAGGACGCCCTCGCCGACGCCAGCGAGGCCTGGCGGGTGGCCGTCGACATCGGGCTCATCGAGACCTTCGAGGCACCGGACCCGGCCGCCGACGACGGAACCGCCGCCCCCGCCGAGGACCTGGAACTCCTCACCTCGGGCTCCCCGCAGGACGTCCTCACCCTGTGGCTGGCCGCCCTCGACGCCGTGCTCGCCGACGCCAGCCTGCCCGACCTGGACGACCTGGTCGACGCCATCGAGGACGGGGGCACGGTCGACTTCGGCGAGCTGGACTGGAACCCGGAGGCCGAAGCGGACTTCCTCGACGGCGTGCTCGGCAACCTGTACCTGCTGACCGCCAGCGAGGACGGCCCCGAGGACGGCCGGGTGCCCCTGCCCGCGCTGGCCGCGTCGATGCTGGTGCCCGACGACATGGGCGAGCCCACCGACGACGTCCTCGAAGAAGTGTCCGACGCGATGCTGAAGCTCGACGGACAGTTCCGGCTGCTCGCACCGATCGGACTGGTCGACTTCCAGCCGGTGGACGAAGCGCTGATGGTCGACGACGAGCAGGACGGGGCGGCGGCCGGCGCCGGCGTCCCGCCGGACGACGACCTCGACGTCAGCCGGTACGGCATGGTGCGGCTCACCCCGCTCGGGCTGTACGGCGTCCGGGCCCGGATGGTGGAGGCCGGCGTCGAGGCCCCGGCCGTCGGAGACCTCGCGGACAAGGGGGCGGACGTCCTGCTGGACCGTACGGCCTTCTTCCCCGCCGAGGCGGCCCGTACCGAGACCTCGCTGTGGCTCGCCGACCGCGCCCCGCTGGCCGCGGCCCGGGAGCTGCTCGCCGCGGCCCGCGGCTCGGACGAGGACGGCCCGCTGCGCCGGCTCTGCTGTCAGCAGGCGCTCGCCCTGGTGGGCGCCGAGGCGGAGCCCGCACTGCGCGAGGTGCTGGACGACCCCGAGTTGGGCGGCCTGGCCCGGGTCTGGCTCGCCGAGCACGGCGCGGCTGACGTCCCGCCGCCCGGCGAGGACATGATCTTCTGGCTCACCGTCGACACGGTGGCCGCCCAACTCGCCGCCGAGGGCAACTCCGAGGAGCTCCAGGCACTGGTGGAAGGGCTCGCGGCACAGCACGCCGGATTCTTCGACGTGGTGTGGCGGGTCGAGCACCCGGCGACGGCCGACGTCCTGGAGGCGATGGGACGGTTGCACCCCGACAAGGCGGTGGCGAAGCAGGCCCGGAAGGCGGCGTTCAAGGCCCGGTCCCACCGGTCCTGAACGCACCTCCGGCCACGCGGACCTGCTGGTACGGGAGGAGGCCGCCCGCCCGCCCGGTGCTGCCGGACGGGTGGGCGGCCTCCCGGGCCGGGGCGGGCCTAGAGGATCTGGGCGCCCGGCTTCACCATGCCGCGCACCGTCCGGGACTTGACGAAGTCACCGAGCGCGGTCATCTCCCACTCACCGCTGTACTGGCGGATCAGCTTGCACATCAGGACACCCGTCTGGGGCTGGGCGCTGGTGAGGTCGAAGCGCGCCAACTCCTCACCGGTCGCCGCGTCCATCAGCCGGCAGTACGCCTTCGCGACCTCGGTGAACTTCTGGCCCGAGAACGAGTTCACCGTGAAGACCAGGCCCGTCGCCTCCTGGGGGAGCCGGCCGAGGTCGACCACGATGACCTCGTCGTCGCCCGCGCCGTCGCCCGTCAGGTTGTCACCGGAGTGCTTGACGGAGCCGTTCAGGATCGACAGCTTGCCGAAGTAGCAGCTGTCGAGGTGGTTGCGCTGGGGTCCGTACGCGATGACCGAGGCGTCGAGGTCGATGTCCTTGCCCCGGTAGGCCGGCTCCCAGCCGAGGCCCATCTTCACCTGGGAGAGGAGCGGACGACCGCCCTTGACCAGCGAGACCGTCTGGTTCTTCTGGAGGCTGACCCGACCCTTGTCGAGGTTGATCTTGCCGGCGCCCGGGGTCGGCGCGGCGGGCGCGGCAGCCGGCGGCGGGGCCTGCTGCGGGGTGGCGGCCACGGAACGGGTCGGGGCCGCCGGAGGAGCGACCGGAGCCGGAGCGACCGGAGCCGGAGTCGGTGCGGGGGCCGGGGGAGCGGCCGGCTCCTCCACGCTGACGCCGAAGTCGGTGGCGATGCCCGCGAGGCCGTTCGCATAGCCTTGGCCCACCGCGCGCACCTTCCACACGCCGTTGCGGCGGTAGACCTCCACGATCACCAGCGCGGTCTCCGTGCCGAGCTGCGGCGGGGTGAATGTGGCCAGGACGGAGCCGTCCTCGACGTTGCGGACCGTGGCCGTGGGCTCCACCCCCTGGAAGGTCCGGCCGGCGGAGTCCGGGCTCGCCGTCACGACGATCTTCTCGATGTCCGGCGGGAGGGCCGCCGTGTCGATGGTGATCGCGTCGGGCGCCGTGCCGTTGCCCGAGCGGTACGTCACGCCCGGACCTGCGGGCTGGTTGTAGAAGATGAAGTCGTCGTCGGAGCGCACCTTGCCGTCGGCGGTGAGCAGCAGGCCCGAAACGTCGAGCCGCGCCGGAGCGGCGACGTCGACCGCCACCCGGGCGGCACTGAGGGGAAGGTTCGAGCCGGGGGTCATAGCTGTCATGCCCGAGGTAACGAACGGTGTTGCCGGGCCGTTCCCCCGCACGTGCCGCGAGCGGCGAATGCCCCCGTTCGGCCGCGTCACCCGGGCTGCCGACGGGCCAGCAGCGCCCCGGCCACCGCCGTCCCGCACACCCCGAGGACGACCAGGACCGTGCGGTGGTCGGCCACCGCGACCAGCGCCGCGCCCAGCCCCAGGGCGAGGGCGTTCGGAACGAAGAGCAGGGTGTGGGCGGTGGCCACCGCCCGCCCCAGGACCGCGTCCGGTACCTCCCGCTGGACCGCTGTCAACGCCGCGATCAACACGCACGGCAGCCCCGCACCGATCGCCACGGACGCCATCAGGGCCACCGGTTCGTGGGGCACCGCCCGCAGGGCCACCCCGGCGGCGAACAGCGCCGTCCCGCCCGCCGCGAACCGGTGGTCGCCCCACCGCCGCAGCAGCCGCCCGGCCAGCAGACCGAGCACGACCGAGCCCGCGCCCTGCGCCGCGTACAGGGCCCCCGCCCAGCCCGGCGGGCGACCCAACCCCTCGTCGACGACCGCGAACACCAGCGCCCCGTTCACCCCGGCGAGCAGCATGACCGCGCCGCCGCCCACCACCAGGGGCCGCAGCGCCGGTGCCCGCCACAGCGCCGCGGCGCCCGCGGCCACCTGTTCCCGCCAGCCGTCCGTGGTGGGCGCGGGGCGCGGCTCGGGAACCCGCAGCGCCGCGTACAGGCCCGCCGTCAGGGCGAACAGTGCCGCGGTGAGCACCGCCACCGCAGCGCCGCCGTGCGCCGTGTACAGCGCGGCGCCCAGCAGCGGCGCGACCAGCTTGACGCCCTCGCCCGCGGTGGTCCGCAGCCCGTTGAAGTCGCCCAGCAGGTCGCGGTCCACCACGCGGGGGCCGAGGGCGCCCCGGGCCGCGTCCTGGACGACGCCCGTCGCCCCGTACAGCACCAGCACCGTGAACAGCAGCCACAGCCGGTCCGCGGAGTCCACCGCGCACAGCGTCAGGAGCAGCAGCGCCAGGGCCAGCTGGGTGTGGACCAGCAGCGGGCGGCGCCGGGTGCGGTCGGCGAGGGTGCCGAGCACCGGGCCGAACAGGGTGGGCGCCCACACGGCGAAGGTGCACAGTGCGGCGAGCGCGCTCGACCCCGTCAGGTCCTTCACCCAGACGCCCGCGGTGAGCCACAGCAGCGAGCCCGCGAGGCCGCCGCCCACCACCCCGCCCAGGTACAGGCCCGCCTCGCGGTCCCGTAGGACCCTGGTCACCGTTCCCGTCGCCGTCATACGAGCTGATCGTGCGGCTAAGGCCCCCCGTCGGGGATCGTCCGGATGCCTTAGCTCCCGGCTGCGTCCGGCTCGTCGGAGGCCCGGGGCGTACGGATGCGCGCTTCGGCGTCGCGGAGCAGTCCCGGGGCCAATCGCCGGTGGACGGCGGACAGCGGGGGCCAGATCGCGCGGCCGGGGCGGCGCCGGTAGTGCAGGAAGGTGCCCAGCGTGACCTGGCCGCGGGGTGCCAGGACCACCAGGGCGCCGGCCAGGAACCAGGAGGCAGCCTCCAGCCGGATCCAGTCCTCGCCGCGGGCAGCGACGCGCCAGCCGGCCACGGTGTCCGGGGACCGCCCGCGGCTGAGCCGAAGCCCCAACAGGCCGCGCCAGATGAACCGTTCGGTGGGGCCGGGCACGTCACCGAACATGGCCCGGGCCCAGCGCTCCGGTGGGGCGGCGGTGTCCGTCCGCAGGGTGAAGTGGTCGGCGTAGTCGAGGGAGGGCAGTCCGCTGAGGGAACGGAGGGGTTCCGGCGTCCGGTGCACGCCCGCCGCACCCTCCACGGCGCCGCTGCGCGGGGCGTCGCGGTCACGCTCCCGACGTGCGGATTCCGGTTTCCGACGGGAGCGGGCCATGCGCGTCCTCCGTAGATCTATACGGTAGCGTATAGATCTAGGTTAGCTTGGTTGTACGCCGCCGTACAGCTCGGTGGGAGAACAGGACGGGGAACGGATGGGCGCGCCACGGACACCGCGGGAGCGCTGGATCGAGGAGGGCCTGCGGGCGCTGGCCGAAGCCGGCCCCGACGCCGTCCGCGTCGAGGCGCTCGCCAAACGGATCGGCGTCACGAAGGGCGGCTTCTACGGGTACTTCGCCGACCGCAACGCACTGCTGGTGGCCATGCTCGACGCCTGGGAGCGGGAAAGCACCCATGACGTGTTCGACCGCATCGAGGAGGAGGGCGGCGACCCGAAGTCCCGGGTCCGACGGGCGGGCGAACTCAGCTTCTCCGACGACCGACTGCTCCCCGTGGACCTCGCGGTCCGTGCGTGGGCCCGGCACGACGAGGCCGTCGCGGAGCGTCTGCGCCGGGTCGACAACCGTCGGATGGGGCTGCTGCGCGCGGCGATGGGCACCTTCTGCGCTGACGCGGAGGAGGTCGAGGCGCGCAGTCTGCTCGCCTTCTGCGCGGCGATCGGTGCTCATTTCCTCGCGGCCGACCACGGTGGGTTCACCCGGGCCCAGGTGCTCGACCGGGCTGCCGATCTGCTCCTCGACCGCCCCCGCGACCCGGCTGTGGCCCCGGAGCCGGGCGCCGGTCCTGCGCCGGCCGGCGGCTGACGGGCCGCGCCCCTTCGTACGCTCCGCTGCGTGGTGCTCTGCGGGTGCGCTTCGGTTGCTCGCGCCGTTCCCCGCGCCCCTTTGGGACGCGCCGGTGCGGGTGCGTTGCCCCTGGCGGGGCCTCTGCCAGGGTGCCCTGGAGGGGCGCGGGGAACTGCGCGAAAGGCGCCGCGCATCGCGTACGCGCACCGATGAGTTGCGGGTCGTCGGGGGGTCTGCACTGGTGGAGGGAGAAGGTGACGCCCTCACGGACGGTCGCCCCGACCGTCCGTTCCGCCCCGCCGAAGGAGCTCACGATGCCCGTGCCGCCCGTTGACCTCGGTCCGCAGACCCTGACGATCGCCCGGCTCGCCGAAGCGGTCCGCGACGAGCAACTCGACGCGCCCACGCCCTGCCCCGACTACGCGGTGAGCCATCTGCTCGCCCACCTCGCCGGGCTGGCCGCTGCCTTCCGGGACGCCGCGCGCAAGGAGCCGGGACCCACCACCGACACCCCGCCCGGGGACGTCCTGCCCGAGCTGGAGCCCGGCTGGCGGCCGGAGCTGCCCGGGCTCCTCGGCGAGCTGGCCGGGGCGTGGCGGGACCCGGCCGCCTGGGAGGGCGACACCCGGGCGGGCGGGGTGTCGCTGCCCGGTGCCGTGGCCGGGCTGGTCGCCGTGGACGAACTGGTCGTCCACGGCTGGGACCTGGCCCGCGCCACCGGACAGGAGTACGCGCCCGACGAGGAGGCCCTGCGCGCCGCGGAACGCTTCCTCGTGCTGGCCGCCGCCGAGCCCGCCGACGGAGGCGGACTGTTCGGGCCGCCCGTGCCCGTACCGGACGGGGCGCCCCTGCTGGACCGGGTGATCGCCCTGAGCGGCCGGGACCCCCGCTGGACCCCGTGACCCACGGTTCGGTCACCCCACCACGCCCGCCCGGTTTTTGGGAAACTGGCCCGATGATCGATATGCGTGTGGCCAGCAGCGCCGACTACGACCGGATCGACGACCTCGACGACTCCTTCACCACCGACCGGATCTTCCACGTCACGGGGGGTGACTCCGGCTTCGAGATCCGCAGCGTGGCGGTGCAACCGCCGCTGCGCAAGGAGTACCCGGCGGACCCGGAGGCCGACCTCGCGCGCCGCGACCAGGAAGCCCACCACACGGTCGTCGCGGTGGCGGACGACCGGGTCGTCGGCTTCGTCACCGTCTCCTACGCCGAGTGGAACCAGCGCGCCCACGTCGAGCAGATCACCGTCGACCCCGAGTACCGCGGCAAGGGCCTCGGCAGCGCGCTGATGGCCCGCGCCGAGTCCTACGGCCGCAAGGCGGGCGCCCGCATGCTCTGGCTGGAGGTCACCCACGTCAACGCCCCCGCGGTACGGGCCTACCGGCGTCTCGGCTTCGAGGTGTGCGGGCTCGACACCAGCCTCTACGTGGGCACCCCCGCGGAAGGGGAGATCGCCCTGTTCATGAGCAAGTCCCTGGACTGACCGCGCCCCGGGGGTCCGCCCTCGGCGCGCGGTCGTCGTCCGGTCAGCGCAGGGCGGCCTCCATCATCGCCTTCGCGATGGGCGCGGCCTGGCCGTTGCCGCTGACCTCCGAACGCGCCGCGTCCGACTGCTCGATGAGGACCGCGACGGCGACCTGCTTGCCGCTGTCGGGGTCCTGCGCGTACGAGGTGAACCACACGTACGGCGTCTCGCTGTTGTTCACCCCGCGCTGGGCCGTACCCGTCTTGCCGCCGACCTTCGCCCCGGCGATCCGGGCGTTGCCTCCGGTGCCGTCCTCGACCACGGTCTCCATCGCGGACCGCAACTGTCGGGCCGTGGACTCGCTGAGGACCCGCTCGGAAGCCGGGTCGACGTCCTCCAGCACGTTCCCGTCGGCGTCGGTGACCCGGCTGACCAGGTTCGGGGTGACCAACTCGCCGTCGTTCTCGATGGCGGCCGTCACCATGGCGACCTGGAGCGGAGTCGCCGTCACCTCGAACTGGCCGATGCCGGTCAACGCGGTGGACGGACGGTCCATGCCCTTCGGGTACACGCTCTCGTACGCCCGCACCGGGACGTCCAGTTCGGCGTCGTTGAAGCCGAACTTCTCCGCCATGGCCCGCACCTTGTCCTGGCCCAGGTCGACCGCGGCCTTGGCGAAGACGTTGTTGCACGAGTACTGGAGGGCCGTCCGCAGGGAGGCGTCCTCGCAGGGGGCGGTGCGGATCAGGTTCTCCAGGACGGTGCTGGAGTCCGGGAGGGTGTAGGGGCTGGGGCTCTTCGTCCGCTCGTCGACCGAGTCGTACAGCCCGTTCTCCAGCGCCGCCGCCGCGACGACCAGCTTGAACGTGGAGCCCGGTGCCAACGGCTTGCGGATCGCGCGGTTCACCAGCGGCTCGTCGGCCTCCGCACCCTTCTCGGCCTTCTCGTTCAACCCGGCCCACGCACGGGTGTCCGAGCTGCCGGAGCCGGAGATCCGGGACGGGTCGTACGAGGGGGTGGACACCATGCCGAGCACCTGGCCCGTCGCCGGCTCCAACGCGATGGCGGCGCCCTTCTTGTCGCCGAGCCCCTTGAACGCGGCCCGCTGCACCTCCGGGTCGATCGTCGTCACCACGTCGCCCGGCTCGCCGCGCTTGCCGGTCATCGTGTCCAGCGGACTCCGCAGTTCCACGGCGGTGCCGTCCAGCACGTCCTGGTAGACCCCCTCCAGGAGGTTGGCCCCGTAGAGGTGGGAGCTGTAGCCCGTCACCGGGGCGTACAACGCGCCGTCCCGGTAGGTGCGCTTGTACGCGAGATCGCTGTGCTCGGTCCGCTCGGAACCCGTGATCGCCTCCCCGGCCACGATGATGTCGCCCAGCGGATAGGCGTACTGCTCGATCGCCTTGCGCCGGTTTTCCTTGTTGTCCGCGAGGGCCCGGCCTTCGTAGAACTGCACCCAGGTGGCCCGGCCCAACAGGGCCAGGACCAGCAGCAGCGAGAAGACCGAGGCACGCCTGATCGTCTTGTTCATCCTGTCGGGAAGGACGAACGGGCGGCACCCGCAGTTCCTGCCCGCGCCCGGGCCCCGGCCGGTGTGCCCCGTCTCACGGAGCCCGTCCGTGTCCCCGGCCCCCTCACTCCCGACCGGCCAGCCCGGCCTCGTAGGCGGCGATCACGGCCTGCGTCCGGTCCCGCGCCCCGGTCTTCGCCAGCACCCCCGCCACATGGGTCTTCACGGTCGCGGCCCCCACCTCCATCCGCCGGGCGATCTCCGCGTTGTTCAGCCCCCGGGCCATCAGCCGCAGCACCTCCGCCTCCCGCCCGGTCAGCCGTGACACCCACGCGGGGGCCGCCGACGCGGTACGGGCGTGCTCCCCGGCCAGGGCGCGCACCGCCGCCGGGAACAGCAGCGTGTCGCCGCGCGCCACCAGCCGCACCGACTGCACCAGCACCTCGGGGTCGCTGCGCTTCAGCAGGAACCCCGACGCCCCGGCGCGCAGCGCCTCGTACACGTACGCGTCGTTCTCGAAGGTCGTCACCACCACGACCCGCGGTGGTGCGTCGCCCCCCGCGACGATCAGCTCGGTGGCCCGGATGCCGTCGATCCCCGGCATCCGGACGTCCATCAGGACCACGTCCGGTCGGGTCTCGCGGACCAGGGCCACCGCCTCCACGCCGTCCCGGGCCTCACCCACCACGGTGAGGTCGGGTTCGTCCTCCAGGATCACCCGCAGCGCGGTGCGCACCATGGTCTCGTCGTCGGCGAGCACGATCCGGACGAGTGGCCGGGTCCCCTCGGGCGAGGTCGTCGGTGCCAGCGTCGTCATGACTGTTCGTCTCCTGTTTCCGATGGGTCCCACCCGGCTCCTGCGGGTGCGGCGGTCGTTTCGGTCCCGGGGCTGCGCCGCCGTCATGCACCGTCCCGCAGCGGCAGCCGCACGCGCACCGACCAACGGTCGTCCTCGGCACCCGCCGCCACCGTGCCGCCCAGCAGCCGGACCCGGTCGGCGATCCCGGGCAGCCCGTGGCCGCCCCCCGGACGCGGAGCCGGCCGGGGGGCGGCCGGCAACGGGTTCTCCGCCGTGATCTCCAGCTCCATGGCGGTGACCGTCACCCGCAGGTCCACCCGGGTCCCGGTGCCCGCGTGCCGCAGTGCGTTGCCCAGCGCCTCCTGCACGATCCGGTACGCCTCCCGGGACACCTGCGGCGGCAGCGCGGCCAGGCCGTGCGGACCCGGGTCCAGGGCGGTCTCGACCCGCAGCCCCGTGGCCCCGGTCCGTCGCAACAGCCCGTCGAGGTCGGCGCCGAGGGTCGGCGCCGGCGCGGTCGGAGCGCCGGCGTCACCGTCGCGCAGCACCCCGAGCACGGCGTCGAGTTCGCCGACGGTGCGCCGGGTCGTCTCCTCGATGGCGGCGAGGGCGGTGCGGACGAACTCCGGGTCGCGGTCCAGGACCCGGCGGGCCGCCGCGGCCTGGAGGCCGACCGCACTGAGCGCGTGCCCCACGGAGTCGTGCAGTTCGCGGGCCAGCCGGTTGCGCACCGCGAGGTCGGCGGCCCGACGCTCGGCCGCCGCGAGCCGGTCCGCCGGCCCCGGGCCGAGCAGTACGGGCACCGCTCGGGCCAGCACCGCCCCGGCCGCCGCCGCGCACGCCGCCAGCGCGACCAGGACCGCCAGCCCCGCGAACGGCGTGAGGACGTACCCCCAGCCGGAGAACGCGGGGTGGGAATCCCCGAACGGTTCCCCGCGCAGTGCGGTCACCGGGGGCAGCACCAGGAGCGCCAGCCCCAGCGGGACGACCCCGAGGGTCGTCCCGCTGACCGCCACTCCGAGGACCAGGTGCAGGGCGAACCAGGCCGAGGTGCGTCCGCGGGCGGCCCAGGAGCGGGCGGGCCCGTCCCCCAGCCCGTCCCCCGACCCCGCCACGCGCAGTGCGCGCACCCCGGCCACCGCCACCGGCCGGGCCACCGGGAGGAGCGCGACCAGCGGGACGAACGACAGCCCGACGGCCAGGGACAGCGCCTGGTCCCGGGGCGTGCCGAGCAGCCCCGTCCCGTCGCCGACCCCGAGCAGGGCCAGGAGGACCGAACCGGCCAACAGGAAGGGCATGGCGAGCGCGCCGCCGAGGATCAGATGCGTCCAACGGCGGCGCGCACGGCCGCCGAACAACGCTTTCGGGGCGGCGGCGAGGGTGGCACGGAACATCCGCCCAGCGTAGGCGAGCCGCAGGTCACCGGCGTCGACGCCGCTGGGCAGAACCCGTCGCGTGGAGTGCCCCGTTCACCACCCAGCGGCCCGGCGCCCGACTCCGTCGCGTGGGGGGAGGGGAGCCCCGTTCGGCCGGCGCGGCATGGACCGGACGGCCCGGGAGGGGCACAGTGAGGAGCATGGAGAAGCTTGACGAAACCACGGTCCGCGCCGAGTTCGCCCCTCAGACGACCTATCTGAACACCGCCAGCACCGGGCTGTCGCCGGCCCGGACCGTGACGGCGCTGCGGTCGGCGGTGGAGGCCGCGACGACCGGCCGGCCGGTCGACCTGTTCGGTGATGTGCACCGGAGCCGGGAGATCTTCGCCCGGATCGTCTCGGTGCCGGCGAGCCGGGTGGCCGCGGGGGCGTCCGTCGCCGTGTACACGGGGCTGATCGCCGCCGCGCTGCCGCCGGGCGCCGAAGTGCTCACCGTCGAGCAGGACTTCAGCTCCACCGTGGCCTCGTTCCACACCCGGGGCGACCTCAAGGTGCGGGAGGTTCCGTTGGAGCGGGTCGCGGACTCCGTCCGCCCCAGTACGAGCCTGGTCGCGCTGAGCGCGGTCCAGTCGGCCGACGGGCGGGTCGCGGACCTGGCGGCGGTGCGGGAGGCCGCGCTCGCCCACGGGGCGCGCACCTATGTGGACGCCTCCCAGGGCGTGGGCTGGCTGCCCCTGGACGCCGGGGCGTACGACTTCGTCTCCGCCGTCGCGTACAAGTGGCTGCTCTGCCCGCGCGGAGTCGCCTTCCTGGTCGTCCCGGAGGACCTGGGCGGGCTCCGGCCCGTCTTCACGGGCTGGGCGTCCGGCGAGAACCCCTGGGACAGCTGCTACGGTCCCGTCACCGAACTGGCCCGCTCGGCCCGTCGGTTCGACGAGAGCCCGAGCACCCTGGCGTACGCCGCGGCCCGCCACTCGTTGGCCCTCATCGAGGAGTTGGGCACCGAGCGGATCGGGGCCCACGACCTGGCCCTCGCCGACCGCTTCCGCGCCGGGCTGGCCGCCCGCGGCCTCGAACCCGTGCCGCCCGTGTCGTCCGTGCCGTCCCTGGGGTCCCCGATCGTGGCGGTGCCGGGTCTCGGGGCGCGGCAGGGCGAGCTGAGCCGGGCGGGCATCGAGCTGTCCGACCGGGCGGGGAACCTGCGGGCGGCCTTCCACCTGTACAACACGGAGGCGGACGTGGACCAGTTGCTCGACCGGCTGTGACCCGGGGCGGGACGCGGGGCACGCGGCTCCCCGCGCCCACCCGGACGGGCGTGGTCCGGCCGGGGTCAGCGCACGGGGGTGAAGTCCCGGGCGCCGATGTACTCCGGACGTCGGACCGGTGCCGCGAACGGCTCCTGCGCCGCGTTCTCGACGCTGTTGAAGACGAGGAACACATTGCTGCGCGGGTACGGGGTGATGTTGTCCCCGGAGCCGTGCATGCAGTTGCAGTCGAACCAGGTCGCCGAGCCCGCCGCACCGGTGAACAACCGGATGCCGTGCTGGTCGGCGAAGTCCGTGAGCGCCGTGTGCGACGGGGTGCCCGCGTCCTGCATCTGGAGCGACTTCTTGTAGTTGTCCTCCGGGGTGGCCCCCGCACAGCCGAGGAACGTCCGGTGCGAACCCGGCATGATCATCAGCCCGCCGTTGGTGTCGCGGTTCTCGGTCAGCGCGATCGACACGGACACCGTCCGCATGTTCGGCAGCCCGTCCTCGGCGTGCCAGGTCTCGAAGTCGGAGTGCCAGTAGAACCCGGACGCCCCGAACCCGGGCTTCACGTTGATCCGGGACTGGTGGACGTACACGTCCGAGCCGAGGATCTGCCGGGCCCTGCCGACCACCCGCTCGTCGCGCACCAGGCCCGCGAACACCTCGCTGATCCGGTGCACCTCGAAGACCGAGCGGATCTCCCGGGACGACGGTTCGACGACGGACCGGTCGTCGCCGCGGATCGCGGGGTCGGCCACCAGCCGGTCCAGTTCCGCGCGGTAGACCGCCACCTCGTCGGGGGTGAGGAGCTGATCGACGGTCAGGAAGCCGTCCCGTTCGTACGAGGCCAGGTCCTCGCGGGCGACGGGGCCCGCGGCGTCCGGTCCGCTCCAGACGACCGGGTCCTGGCGCGGTACGGACACCTCCGAGGCGCCTCGGCTGGGATACAGGTCGACTCGGCCGGGGGTCGTGGTGGTCATGCGGTCATGCCTCCTCGGTCAGCAGCGGATAGACGCCGTTCTCATCGTGGTCCTCGCGCCCGGTGACGGGCGGGTTGAACACGCACAGGCACCGGAAGTCCGTCCGCGGTCGCAGGGTGTGCCGTTCGTGGCCGTCGAGCAGGTACATCGTGCCGGGGGTGATCAGATGTGTCTCGCCGGTCTCGTCGTCGGTGAGTTCCGCCTCGCCCTCGACGCACACGACGGCCTCGATGTGGTTCGCGTACCACATCGACGTCTCCGTGCCCGCGTACAGGACCGTCTCGTGCAGGGAGAAGCCCACCCGCTCCTTCGCGAGCACGATGCGCTTGCTCTCCCACGTCCCGGAGCGTGACCTCACGTGCCGGTCCGTTCCCTCGATGTCCTTGAACGATCGGACGATCACTTGGTGTGCTGCCCTTCTGTGTGTTCCGTAGGGTCCGTGTGTGCTGCGGTTCCCCTGTGTGCCGTGCTTCCCGCGCTTCCCGTGCTTGCCGTGTGGCGGGATCTCCGCGCGGTACGGGGTGCTCGGCCGGCCGGTGTCCGGGCGGTGTCGGCCGAGCGGGGCGGGTGCCCGGGGCCCGGGTCGGTCAGGCGGTCTCGCGCACCGCTCGGGCGAGGGTGCGCAGGCCCTCCTCCAACTCGTCCGGCGTGATGGTCAGCGCGGGGAGCAGCTTGACGACCTCGCCCTCGGGGCCCGACGTCTCGATCAGCAGCCCCAGCTCGAAGGCGCGGCGCGCGATCCGGGTGGCCCGGCCCCGGTCGTGGAACTCCACGCCCCACACCAGGCCGCGGCCCCGGTAGTCCTTGACCTCGTCGCGGTGCTCGTCCGCCAGCGAACCCAGCGCCTCCTGGACCTGCTGCCCGCGCGACAGGGTCTGCTTCTCCATCGCGGGCCCGTCCGACCAGTACGTCTCCAGGGCCGCCGCGGCGGTCACGAACGCCGGGTTGTTGCCGCGGAAGGTGCCGTTGTGCTCCCCGGGCTCCCAGACGTCCAGCTCCGGCTTGAACAGGCACAGCGACATGGGCAGCCCGTAGCCGCTGATCGACTTGGACACGGTGACGACGTCCGGCACGATGCCCGCCTCCTCGAAGGAGAAGAACGCGCCGGTCCGTCCGCAGCCCATCTGGATGTCGTCGACGATCAGGAGCATGTCCCGGCGGGCGCACAGGTCCGCGAGCGAGCGCAGCCACTCGGCCCGGGCCACGTTGATGCCGCCCTCGCCCTGCACGGTCTCCACGATCACCGCGGCCGGTTGGTTGAGCCCGGACCCCTGGTCCTCCAACAGCCGCTCGAACCACAGGAAGTCCGGGACGCGGCCGTCGAGGTAGTGGTCGAACGGCATCGGGGTGCCGTGCACCAGGGGGATGCCCGCACCGGCCCGCTTGAAGGCGTTGCCGGTCACCGCGAGCGAGCCCAGCGACATCCCGTGGAAGGCGTTCGTGAACGACACGATCGACTCCCGGCCCTTCACCTTGCGGGCCAGCTTCAGCGCGGACTCCACCGCGTTGGTCCCGGTCGGGCCGGGGAACATCACCTTGTACGGGAGGTCACGGGGCCGCAGCACCAGGTTCTGGAACGACTCCAGGAACGCCCGTTTCGCGGACGTCGACATGTCCAGGCCGTGGGTGACCCCGTCCCGTTCCAGGTAGTCGATCAGGGCGCGTTTCAGGACCGGGTTGTTGTGCCCGTAGTTGAGCGAACCGGCACCGGCGAAGAAGTCGAGGTAGGCGTGACCGTCCTCGTCGTACATGCGGCTGCCCTGCGCGCGGTCGAAGACGGTGGGCCAGGCGCGGCAGTAGCTGCGCACCTCGGACTCCAGGGTCTCGAAGACGCTCAGGTCGGGCTGGGTGATGCTCACGGGGTTCTCCTGGCTGGTCGGGGTGACAGGGGCGGGGCGAGCGGTCGCGGAGCGGGGCCGTGGGGAGGGGCCGTGGGGAGGCGGCCCCCGTCCGGTACGGATCAGGTGCCGAACGGGCCGATGCGGTAGAGGATCTCCGGGGCGTGACCGCCGTCGGGGAAGGCGCCGGAGTCGAACAGCACCTCACGGTCCACGGGGACGTCATGGCGTGCGGCGAAGGAGGTGAACAGCCGCTCGGAGGCCGTGTTGCCGGGCGTGATGGTGGTCTCCACCCGGTTCAGGGCGACGGGCGCGGACGCGAGGTCCGCGGCGACCCGCGCGGTGAGGCCGTCGAGCAGGGCGGCGGCGAGGCCCCGGCCCCGGTGCGCCGAGTCGACCGCCACCTGCCACACGACCAGGGTGCCCGGGTGGGCGGGGCGCACGTAACCCGTGATGAATCCGACCGGCTGCCCGTTCCCGTCCCGTGCCACCACCGAGGTGTCGGCGAAGTCCCGACACCACAGGAGGTAGCTGTACGAGGAGTTGAGGTCGAGGGTCCCCGAGTCGCGGGCGATCCGCCAGATGGCGGCACCGTCAGCCACCTCCGGGCGGTCCATCCGCAATCCGGCGGGCATTTCTCGGAATTGTTCTTGCAGGTCTGCTCGTGCAGCGGTCATGCGGATTTAATTTACCGACCAATTCTTTGGATTGCATGGCCCTGCGGGGTTACGGAGAACGGGGTGCTGTGTTATCACGCGGGCGCGTGGGGCCGCGCGAGAAGGCAGTGAAAAGCCCGCTTTGCACGGGATTTATCCGTACGAAGCGGGCTTGATGTGGAATGGGTCACAGGGTCGCGACACCTGTGGAAGCTGTCGGAATTACGCTGATCGTCGTTACGTGATGTTCGCGAAATCTTAGCGTTTAGCCTTTGTGGAACCGGGCAGAAGAATAGGGGTCGATTGCCTGGAAAATAACTCTGAATTTATGGACGGCGAGGCAACCGAAGTTCCATGAATTACGTCCCACGCAGGTGATTCGTGTCAAGACCGCCGCGCGTCGAGCCGTGCACGGGGGCGTCCGGGACGTGCCAGGCGCCCCCGCGCCCGACACCCGCCTCGACGGCTGTGCCGACCGGCTCAGGCGGTCAGCGCCCGGCCCAGCGCGGCCAGCGACCGCTCGACGGTCTCCGTGGTGGCATCGGGGCCGTAGTGGTTCACCCGGATCATCTCGTGGGCCAGGGCGCCGCCCCCGGCGACCAGCGGCAGCCCGGGGTCCAGCGCCAGCGCCCGCGCCACCACGGCCGAGGCGTCCACCGCGTCCGGCACCCGCAAAGTGGTCGCCACCGGCGCCGCGTGCCGGGCCTCGTGGACGTACGGCTCCAGCCCCGCGCCCAGCGCCACCGCACCCTCCCGGACCGCGCGGGCGGCCGTCGCGTGCCGCGCCGTCACGGTGTCGAGCCCGTCGGCCTCGATCCGCTCGATGCACGCCTCCAGCGCCAGCATCTCCAGCTGGGCGGGGGCGTGCAGCAGCGCCTTGCGCCCCGCGTCGATCCACCGCTCCTTCCAGTCGAGGAGCGACAGGTACGAACGCCTCGGCGCACGCGGGTTCGCCGCCATCCGCTGCCACGCCCGCTCGCTCACCGACACCGCCGACACCCCGGCGGGCCCGCCCATCGCCTTCTGCGCCCCGATCACGCACAGGTCGACCCCCCACGCGTCGGGCAGCAGCGGCTCGGCGGCCACCGACGCCACCGCGTCCACCATGAAGAGCGCGCCGTGCCGCGTCACGACCTCGCCGATCTCCGCGACGGGGTTGGTGTTCCCGGTCGCGGCCTCCGCGTGGACCAGTGAGACGAAGTCGATCTCCGGGTGGCCGGCCAGCGCCTCCTCGACCTGCTCGGGCGACACCGCCGCGTGGTACGGAACCGCGAGGTCGACGACCTTCGCACCGCAGTCCCGCAGCCAGTCGCCGAAGGTCTGACCGTACGGCCCGGTGATCACGTTCAGCGCGGTGGTGCCCGGGCCGGCCGCGCTCCGGATGCAGCCCTCCAGGGGGAGCAGGGCCTCGCCCTGGGTGATCACGACGTCCTGTTCGGTGTCCAGCAGCCCCGCCACGCGCCGCTCGATCGCGGCGAAGCGGTCGGCGGTCAGGGGCGCCAGGTCGAGAAGGGGATGCGTCACGGCGGTGCTCTTTCCGGTCAACGAAGGCCCGCGGATCGCCAGCGGACTTCATGAGCGTAACCGCAGGTGACGGGCGAACGGGCGGGAGCCCGGCGGGTGGGGAAACAGCCGTTCGGCGGTCCCCGCCGCAGGCGCCGGTGTGTTGGCCGGTTTCCCGCTGGCACCGGCCCGCCGGGCCTGGCGACACTGTGGGCGTGCAGCCCCGCCCGGCCCGCCCCTCCCCGGGTGCCGCCGCGAAGGCGGAAACAGGAGCCGTGGCGCACCGGCGCACAGATTCCGCAGTTCCGCGGAACGTCGAGTCCTTTGCATGGCGACGCACGTCAGGAGGGACCTCCCGTGACGGCAGGGCCGAGCAGTCCTCCCGCAAGTGCAGACTGGGGCAAAGCGAACTTCGGCACCATCTACGACTGTCCCGACCCGCGCCCGTACTTCGAGACGCTGCGCCCGCTGGGGTACCAGATACCCCACCACGGCCAGGCCGTCTTCCGGGTGCTGGTCGACGCCCTGCGCGGTCTGCACCCCGGCCGCACGCCCCTGACCGTGGTGGACCTGTGCTGTTCGTACGGGATCAACGCGGCGCTCCTCAACCACCGGGTCACCCTGGCCGAGCTGTACGACCGGTATGCCTCCCCACGGGTGGCCGCACTGTCCTCCCGACACCTGGCGATCGAGGACCGGGCCTTCTTCGACGCGCGCCGCACCCCCGCAGCCGTGTCGGTGACGGGCATCGACGCGGCGCCCCGGGCCGTCGGGTACGCCCGTGAGGCCGGTCTGCACGACCGCTCCTTCGCGGAGAACCTCGAAGTCGCCGCGGCGAGCCCCGCCCTGCGCCGCGCACTGGCGGCCACGGACCTCGTCACCGTGACCGGAGGCATCGGCTACGTCCGCACCCGGACCTTCCGCACCCTCCTCGACTGCGTGGCCCACCCGCCGTGGGTCGCCGCGTTCGTGCTGCGCACCGTGCCCTACCGGTCGATCGCCGAACTCCTCGCCCGTGCGGGGCTGGTGACGGAGAAGCTGCCCACCCGCACCTTCCGCCAGCGCCGCTTCGCGGACGACGCCGAACGGGAAGCGGCGTTCGACGCCCTGGCCGGGATCGGACTGCGCACCACGGACCGGGAGGCGGACGGCTACTACCACGCCGACCTGTACCTGTCCCGGCCCGCCGCCGATGTCGCGGCGCTGCCCCTGGGGCTGCTGCTGTGAGGCGCCCGTAGGCACCCTAGTGCTCCCGCTCGGGCCGGGGCGGCGGGTCCGGGCGGGAGCACTAGGGTGCTGGACATGACGGATCACACGGTGCTGCACGTCAGGGGGCGGGTGCTGGCGGGCCCCGAGGACGTACGGGACGAACTGTGGGTGGTCGGCGGTCGGGTCACCTACGAGCGGCCCGCCGGGGCCCGCGAGGTGACCACCGTCACGGGCTGGGCCCTGCCCGGGCTGGTGGACGCGCACTGTCACGTCGGGCTCGACGCCCACGGCCCGGTCCCCGTCGAGACCGCCGAACGGCAGGCGCTGGCCGACCGGGAGGCCGGCACCCTGTTGATCCGGGACGCCGGCTCGCCCTCCGACACCCGCTGGATCGACGACCGCGAGGACCTGCCGCGGATCATCCGCGCCGGCCGGCACATCGCCCGCACCCGCCGCTACATCCGCAACTACGCCCACGAGGTCGAGCCCGCCGACCTCGTCGCGTACGTCGCCCGGGAGGCGCGGCGGGGGGACGGCTGGGTCAAGCTCGTCGGGGACTGGATCGACCGCGAGGCGGGCGACCTCACGGCCTGTTGGCCCCGGGACGCCGTCGAGGCGGCGATCGCCGAGGCCCACCGGTGGGGTGCCCGGGTCACCGCGCACTGCTTCGCCGAGGACTCCCTGCGGGACCTGGTGGAGGCGGGCATCGACTGCGTCGAGCACGCGACCGGCCTCACCGAGGAGACGATCCCGCTGTTCGCCGAGCGCGGCGTGGCCATCGTGCCGACCCTCGTCAACATCGCCACCTTCCCCCGGCTCGCGGACGGCGGCGCGGCCAAGTTCCCGCGCTGGTCGGCCCATATGCGGCGACTGCACGCCCGGCGCTACGACACCGTGCGCGCCGCCTACGACGCGGGGGTGCCCGTCTTCGTCGGGACGGACGCGGGCGGCTCCCTCGCCCACGGCCTGGTCGCCGCGGAGGTCGCCGAACTCGTCCGCGCCGGCATCCCGCCCGTCGCGGCGCTCTCCGCCACCACCTGGGGCGCCCGCGCCTGGTTGGGCCGGCCCGGACTGACCGAGGGGGCCCCGGCCGACCTCGTCGTGTACGAGGGCGACCCCCGGGCGGACGTGCGGACGCTCGCCGCGCCGCGCCGGATCGTGTTGCGCGGCCGGATCGTCGGCTGAGCGGATCATCTCCCGCTTCCGGGACGGTGGTTGACGTGACGTCATCCACCGTCCCGGCCGGAGGTGCGTCCGCGGGGCGGGGCGTCCGTTGACGGGTCGGAATCCCGCAGGTGGGCGGTCATCCGGGTGACGGACGTGCACATCCGTGCCCGAACATTCAAACAAGAGCACGAAAACCCCACTTTGGGGTGAACTCACGCCAGGTTGCCGGTTGTTCACTCTCGGTGCGCAAGTATTCACTCCAACGGCACGGTCGCCGCCCGCTTCGGTCCCCGTCGCGGTGCCCCGAGCGACCCCGCCGTTCAGTTCCGATGTCTCTCGTGGGGGTCCCACCACCTTGAACAGCAACGCCTTTCGCCTGCCCGCGCGCCGTCTCGGCGTGACCGCCGCCGCCACCGCGCTGGCCGCCGCGTCCACGGTCCTCGTCGGCGCCGGCTCCGCGCACGCCACCGGCGGCGAGGGCAAGGCGAGCGCCGTCGTGCTCCGCACCGGACTCGACGTCTCCTTGCTCAACAAGACCGTGAACGTGCCGCTCACGGTCTCCCTGAACGACGTGCAGGCGCCGGCCAGCGCCGACAAGACCGCACTCACCGCACGCCTCGACGGGGTGGAGGGCGGCAAGCCGTTCACCGTGCTGCGCGCGTCCGCCGCCCAGGCCCGGGCCACCGTCGAACGGGGGCGCGCCGAAGGGTTCAGCAACCTCGTACGGGCCCGAGTGAACGTCCCGGGGCTGCCGCTGCTGTCCCTGATCGAGGTGGAGAAGGTCACCGCCAAGGCCGTCTGCGCGGTCGGCCGGCGACCGGTGGCCGAAGCCAACGTCCTCGGTCACGTCACCGTGCTCGGCAAGACGGTCACCCTGACCGCCCGGGGCACCACCGAGGTCGAGGTCCCCGGGGTCGGCGAGGTGCGGCTGGACCTCTCCCAGCGGGCCACGACCACCCGGACCGCCGCCGCGACGGCGCTGGAACTGAAGGTGTCCATCAACCCGTTGAAGCTGAACGTCGCCGAGGTCAACGGCACGGTCACCCTGGCCCGGGCCACTTGCGAGACGCCCGCCGCCCCCGCGTCGGCCGCCCCGTCCACGCCGCCGCGGCAGGAGCCCGAGGACCCCAAGGAGCCCGCAGAGTCGGTCAAGCCGGCGGAGCAGGGCACCAAGCCCCAGACCGGCCCCGGTGAGGACCTCGCCGAGACCGGCGGCAGCTCGGCCACGCCCTACATCGCCGGGGGCGCGGCCCTCCTGCTGGCCGGCGGCGCGAGCGCCCTGTACGTCACCCGGCGGGCCCGCCGCCAGTCCTGATCCCCGCCGTGGACGCCGTGCGGCACCCGACGCCCCCGCCCCGGGGCGCCGCACCGCCGCCCGGCGTCACCCGGCCCCGCGGGGTCCCGAAGGGCGCGACCGGGCGCCCGCCGGGACCCCACGGGGCCACTGCGTACGACGCTCCCGCGTCGGGACCGCTCACGTCCCGGCGGGGGAGAGCGCCCGTTCCAGGGCCGCGAGGAACGCTGCGGAGATCGCCCCGTCCCGGACGGCCACCCGGAGCCAGTCGGGCCCCAGCCCGGGGAACGTGTCCCCTCGCCGCACCGCGAAGCCGTGCCCCCGCAACCGCTCCCGCACCCCGAGCCCGTCCGGCACCCGGAACAACACGAACGGCGCCTCGGGCACCCCGTACACCCGGACCCCGGCGGGCGCGAGCCGGGCCAACCCGGCGAGCAGCCCGGCCCGGTCCACGCCCACCGCCTCCGCGAAACCGGCCGCCTCCGCCCGGGCCCGCTCCGACAGACACGCCTCCACCGCAACCAACCCCGGCGAGGACACCGGCCACAGCGGCTGCGCACGCTCCAGCAGCCGCACCGTCTCCGCACCGGCGACCACGTACCCGACCCGCAGCCCGGCCAGCCCCCAGGTCTTGGTGAGGCTCCGCAACACCACCAGCCCGGGCACGTCCAGCCCCGCGACCGCCTCCCGCTCCCCGGGCACCGCGTCGATGAACGCCTCGTCCACCACCACCGTCCGCCCCGGGCGCGCCAGCCGCAGCAACGCGTCGGCGGGGTGCAGCACCGAGGTCGGGTTCGTCGGATTGCCGACCACCACGAGGTCCGCGTCCTCGGGCACCGCCCCGTCCCGCAACCGGAACCCGTCCTCCGCCCGCAACAGCACCCGACCCACCCGGTGCCCCGCGTCCAGCAACGCCGCCTCCGGCTCGGTGAACTGGGGGTGCACCACGACCGCCCGCCGCGGCGACAACGCCCGCGCGAGCAGCACGAACGCCTCCGCGGCCCCCGAGGTCAACAGCACCCGCTCGGCCGTCACCCCGTGCCGCGCGGCGACCACCTCCCGGGCCGCCCGCCCGTCCGGATAGGCGGCGAGCCCGTCGAGCGCACCGGAGATCCGCTCCCGCAGCCAGGGGGGCGGCGTCCCCGCCCGGACGTTCACCGCGAGATCGGTCAGGGACCGCCCGTCGTCGCGCACCTCCGCGTCCCCGTGGTGGCGCAGGTCGTACCCGGCCGTGCCCCGGCCCGCCGGCCGCACCTCAGTGGACATCCGTGCTCCCGCCCGCCGCCGGTGGCCGTCCGCCACCGCCGTCTCGTTCCCGTCCGACACCGATCGGTTCCGGCGCCGCGCCCGCCATGGTCACATGCGCCCTCGGACCCCGGCCGGGCGCGGCACCACCCCGGCCGTGCCGGGCCAGCGCACAGGTCGCCCGCGCCGGACGCCCGTCCGCGCCCACCGACTTCCGCTTGGGGACGAGGAGTTCGCCGCCCCCGAGCAGCGCGGCGGCCTCGGCCACCGACGGCGTGCCCACCGCCGTCAGGGTCGCGTCCGACGGATGCGGGACCACGATCCGCGCCAGGTCCGCCGCCGGATGACCCCACAGGGGCACCCCCAGTCGCCGGGCCGCACCGACGACCCCCGGCTCCTCGGCCCGCCGGTCGACCGTCGCCAGGGCCACCAGCGCGGCCGGCGGCATCCCGGCCTCCACCAGCACCCGGCGCACCAGCGCCAGGACTTCCGCGCACGGAACTCCGCGCGCCGCGCCGACCCCGGCGACGACACCGACGCCGTCCGGCAACCGGGACCGGGTCATCTGCGGGCTCCTCTCAGGGCGTGGTGGCGGGGAACGGGTGCCGGTCGGGTGATCAGCGGATCGCGTGCGTGCTTCGGGGCCGCGCATCCGCTAGCAAGGGACCATGGCCGTGCTGGTGGCGCTGGGTTCGTTCGTGATGACGCTCGTCGGGGGATGGGCGGCGCACCGGGTCGTCGACCGGCGCCACCTGGTGCTCGGCTTCGCGGGCGGGCTGATGCTCGGCGTGGTCGGCTTCGACCTGCTGCCCGAGGCGCTGGAGGGCGCGGCCCGGCCCGTGCACGGCGTCCCGCTGGCGCTGCTCCTGTTCGTCGGGGGGTTCCTCACCGCCCATGTGGGGGAGCGGCTGCTGGCCCTGCGGCAGGCCGAGCACGGGGCGCACGAACCGGACCGGGTGCCGCAGGTCGGGTTGGGCGCGGGAGCCGCGATGGTGGCGCACAGCCTCGCCGACGGCATCGCCATCGGCGCGTCGTTCCAGGTCGACGCGGCCATGGGGGCCACCGTCGCGATCGCCGTCATCACCCATGACTTCGCCGACGGGTTCAACACGTACACGGTCACCAGCGCCTACGGCAACGACCGGCGCAAGGCCCTCGCCATGCTCCTCGCCGATGCCGCGGCCCCCGTGGTGGGAGCCGCGTCCACCCTGTTGTTCACCCTCGGGGCCGGGGCACTCGCCGGGTACCTCGGCTTCTTCGGCGGGGCCCTGCTGTACATCGCGGCGGCCGAGATCCTGCCCGAGGCCAGCCACCGCCACCCGGCCCGTTCCACGCTGCTGTGCACGGTCGCCGGGGCGGCCCTGATGTGGCTGGTGATCGGATCGGCCACGCATTAGACGCACACCCGATCCCGATCCCGCACCCGATCCCGCGGCCCGGAACGCGCAGGCGTTCAGCCCGCGCACGACCGCGCCCGCCCCTGCGGCGGCACCGCGGCGCCCGTCGCCCCCGCCGCCCGGGACCGGCCGGCGTGCTCCACGAACCGTGCGGCCACGCCGGGTTCGGCGGCCCAGTGGGTGTGCAGATAGCTCGCGTGCACCCCGCCGATGACGAAGCCCTCGACCCGGGGCTGCGGCCCGCGCAGCCCCCACGCGGGCACGGCGCCGGCACCCGGCTCCAGTACCGTCCGATGGAACTCGTGGCCCCGCATCCGGGTGCCCGCCGCCGCCAGCGGACTGTCGGACACGGCGACCGCGTCCCGGTACCCGAGGGTGAGCCGTCCCGACATGCGCGCGTCCCCGGGCACCACCGCGCACATCGGCTCCCCGTCCAGCGACCGGGCCAGGTACAGCAGGCCCGCGCACTCGGCGGCCAGCGGGGCGCCCGACGCCGCCAGGGCGGCGACCGCCGCCCGCAGCGGCTCGTTCGCGGCCAGTTCGCCCACGTACACCTCGGGGAAGCCGCCGCCGATCACCAGGCCCGCCGTGCCCTCGGGCAGTCGCTCGTCGCGCAACGGGTCGAAGACGGCGACCTCCGCGCCCGCCGCGGCCAGCAGTTCCGGGTGCTCCGCGTACAGGAACGAGAACGCCGGGCCGCCCGCCACCGCGATCACCGGCCGCGCGCCGTCCACCGGGCGCACCCGCACCGCCTCGGCAGGGTCCCAGGGGCTCGCGTCCACGGGGGGAGCGGTCCGGGCGAGCGCCCACAGCGCGTCCAGGTCGCACCCCCGGCGCACCGTCTCGGCCATGGCCGCCACCGCCGCGGTCGCGTCCTGGTGCCGCTCCGCGACGGGCACCAGACCCAGGTGCCGGGACGGGGTGGTCACCCCCTCGGCCCGCCGCAGCGCGCCGAGCACCGGCATGCCCGCCTCCTCCAGGGCGTCCCGCAGCAGTTCCTCGTGCCGGTCGGAGCCGACCTTGTTGAGGATCACGCCGCCGATCCGCACCTGCGGGTCGAAGGACGCGAAGCCGTGCACCAGCGCGGCCACCGAACGGGACTGCGAGGACGCGTCCACCACCAGCACGACCGGCGCCCGCAGCAGCTTGGAGACCTGTGCCGTCGACGCCAGCTCGCCCTGCCCGGACGCCCCGTCGTACAGGCCCATCACCCCCTCGACCACGGCGAGGTCGCAGCCCTGCGCGCCGTGCGCGAACAGCGGCCCCACCAGGTCGGTTCCGCACATGTACGCATCGAGGTTGCGGCCCGGGCGACCGGTGGCGAGGGCGTGGTAGCCGGGGTCGATGTAGTCGGGTCCGACCTTGTGCGGCGACACCCGCAGCCCGCGCTGCGCGAACGCCGCCATCAGGCCCGTGGTCACGGTGGTCTTGCCGGTGCCCGACGCGGGCGCGGCGACGACCAGCCTCGGTACGTCGATCACGTGCGGGTCACCGTTCGCGTCACCATTCGATGCCCCGCTGACCCTTCTGGCCCGCGTCCATCGGGTGCTTCACCTTCGACATGTCCGTCACCAGGTCCGCGAACTCCACCAACGCGGGCGGGGCGTTGCGTCCGGTGATCACCACGTGCTGGTTGCCGGGCCGGTCCCGCAGCACCGACACCACCTCGGCCACGTCGATCCAGCCCCAGTGCAGCGGGTACGCGAACTCATCCAGCACGTACAGCCGGTAGGTCTCGGCCGCGAGGTCGCGCTTGATCTGCTCCCAGCCCTCCCGGGCCTTCTCCGCGTTGACCTGGTTGGAGTCGACGCCCTCCGCCTCGGCGACGGGCGCCCGCTGGATCCACGACCAGCCCTCGCCCATCTTGTGCCAGTCGACGGTGCCGCCCTCGCCGCTCGCACCCAGCACCCGCAGCGCGTTCTCCTCGCCGACCTTCCACTTCGCCGACTTGACGAACTGGAACACCCCGATCGGCCAGCCCTGGTTCCAGGCGCGCAGCGCCATCCCGAACGCCGCCGTCGACTTCCCCTTGCCGATGCCCGTGTGCACCATCACCAGCGGCCGGTTGCGGCGCTGACGCGTGGTGAGTCCGTCCTTCGGGACGACGGACGGCTGTCCCTGTGGCATTACGCGACCCTTCCCCGGGCGCCCGCGGCACCCCGTACGTCCTTGACCAGCCCCGCGAGCGCATCGGCCCGCAGCTCCTCCAACGTCACCGGAGTGCCGCCGAGGTCGGCGGCCAACCGTCCGGCGAGCCCCAGCCGCACCGGACCCGACTCGCAGTCCACGACCACCGAGGCGACCCCGTCGGCCGCCAGCAGTCCCGCCGCGCGCGAGGCCCGGCGCACCGGCTCCACGCCCCCGGTCGCCCGGCCGTCCGTGACGACCACCAGCAGCGCCCGGCGCGCCGGGTCCCGCAGCCGCTCCACCCGCAGCACCTCACGGGCCCGCAACAGCCCCGCAGCCAACGGGGTCCGACCGCCGGTCGCCAAGGAGGCGAGCCGGGTCGCCGCGGTGTCCACCGACGAGGTCGGCGGCAGCGCGAGTGCGGCGTCCGCGCCCCGGAAGGTCACCAACCCCACCTTGTCCCGCCGCTGGTAGGCGTCGAGCAGCAGCGACAGCACCGCACCCTTGACGGCGCTCATCCGGCGCCGGGCGGCCATCGAACCGGACGCGTCCACCGCGAACAGTACGAGGTTGCCCTCCCGGCCCTCCCGGGTCGCCTGGCGCAGGTCGTCGCGGCGCACCAGCAGACCGGGACCCGACCGGCCGCGGGCCCGCTGGTGCGGGGCGGCGGCCCGGACGGTCGCCGAGAGGTGCAGCTTGGTCAGGGCGCCCCGGGGACGGCGGTCACCCGTGGTCCTGCCGTGTTCGGTGCGGGCCCGGGAACGCCGCCCTGCGGCGCCCTCGCCGAGGCCGGGCACGGTCAGCGTCCGGGTGCGGAAGGCTTCCGAGGCCGCCGCCGCGGGCTGCTCGGGGGCCACGCCCACGGGCTGCCCGGCGGGGGCGTCCGGTGCCTCGGTGGGCCGGGGCGCGTCGCCCGGGTCCGTCCCCGCGGAGTCGGGTGCCGCCGCGTCGTCCCGGGGCGGGGGCGGCGCACCGGGTCCGCCCCCGGGCCCGCCGTCGTCGGGCCCCTCGGGGCCGTCCGGGTCGGGGTCCGGCTCCTCTTCGTCCGGGGCGCAGTCCTGCGCCGCGGGGGGCTCCGGCTCCGGTTCGGGTTCGTCCGGTCCGAATCCGTCCAGCACCTCGTCGAGCTTGTCCTCGTCCAGACCGGGCGCGTCGAAGGGGTTGCGGCGCCTGCGGTGCGGGAGCGCCAGCAGCGCCGCCTGCCGGACGTCCTCGGCGCGCACGTCCCGGCGGCCCGCCCAGGCGGCCAGCGCCGTCGCGGTGCGCGCCATCACGATGTCCGCGCGCATCCCGTCGACCTCGAAGGCCGCGCAGGCCGCCGCGATCCGCAACAGCGCGCCGTCCCCGAGCCGTACCTCGGGTAGCAGGGCGCGGGCCGCGACGATCCGCTCGCGCAGCGCGGACTCGTCCCCCGCCCAGCGCTCGGCGAAGGCCCCGGGCGCGTCGTCGTAGGCGAGCCGCCGCTTGACGACCGCCACCCGCTGCTCCGGTTCCCGGGACGCGGTCACCTCCACGGTCAGACCGAACCGGTCCAACAACTGGGGGCGCAGCTCTCCCTCTTCCGGGTTCATCGTCCCGACCAGCAGGAACCGTGCCGCGTGCCGTACCGAGACGCCCTCGCGCTCGACGTACGAGGCGCCCATCGCGGCGGCGTCCAGGAGCAGGTCCACCAGGTGGTCGTGGAGGAGGTTGACCTCGTCCACGTAGAGGATGCCGCGGTGGGCGTCGGCCAGCAGTCCCGGCTCGAACGCCTTCACGCCGTCGGCGAGGGCCCGTTCGATGTCCAGGGCGCCCACCAGCCGGTCCTCGGAGGCGCCGACCGGGAGTTCCACCATGCGGGCGGGCCGGTCGGTGGCGGGTCCCGGCTCGTGGGGGCCGTCCGGGCAGCCCGGGTCGGGGGCGTGCGGCGCGCACGAGAAGCGGCAGCCGGTGACCGTCGCCACCTCGGGCAGCAGCGAGGCCAGGGCGCGGACCGCGGTGCTCTTGGCGGTGCCCTTCTCGCCGCGCACCAGGACGCCGCCGACCGCGGGTGACACCGCGTTCAGCAGCAGTGCGAGCCGGAGGTCGTCCTGGCCGACGATGGCGGTGAATGGATACGGGGTGCTCACCCGTGGCCCTCCCTGTCGATGGGGTCGATGGGGTCGATGGGGTTCCCGCGGGGCGCGAACGGTGTCCCGGGTGCGCGGGCGTGGGCCCGCGTCCCCGCGTCGGTGTCCGTCGCCCCGTGGGCTCGGTGTGCTCCTGCGCCGGGCGCCCCGCGTCCGCGGGCCGCCGTGGCCGGCCCGCCGGCCGGGCGCCTCACGGGGCGCCCGGCGGAACGAAGGGCAGGCCGGGCGGCGGGCCCGAGACGATGAGGTCGCGCAGCGCGTCGGTGTCCGTGTGGTGCTCGATCAGATCGGCGAGGCGGTCCAGTTGCTCCTCGCGCAGCGCGGCGAACGAGGTGTCCGCCGCGGGCACGAACCGGCGGCCGGCGCGCGCGGCGACCTCCCGCAGGAAGGCCCGCCGGAAGCCGTCCGACTCCAGCGAACCGTGCCAGTGGGTGCCCCACACGGAGCCCACCCGGCACCCGTCGAGGAAGGGTTCGCCGCCCCGTACGTCGGCGACGCCGTGGTGGATCTCGTAACCGTCCACCCGCTCGCCGAGCGCCGTGCCCGACGGCCGGGCGAGGGTCTTCTCGCGGGCGAACCGCACCCGCACCGGCAGCAGCCCCAGTCCGTCCACGGTGCCGCTGCGCGACTCGACCTCGTCCTCGACGTGCTCGCCCAACACCTGGAACCCGCCGCAGATCCCGAGCACGGGCCGGCCCTCGGCGGCCCGCCGCAGCAGCACCTCGGCGAGCCCCCGCTCCCGTAGCCAGCGCAGTGCGGCCACGGTCCCCCGGGTGCCGGGGACGATCACGAGGTCGGCGTCCGCCGCCTCTTCGGGCCGGTCGACGAAGCGCACCACGACGCCCGGCTCGGCGGTGAGCGCGTCCACGTCGGTGAAGTTGGACATCAGCGGCACCGCGCAGACCGCGATCCGCAGGACCTCCGCGCCGACCGGAGCAGCGGCCGAGGACTCGCGGACGGCGCCCCGCAGCGACACCCGCAGGCCGTCCTCCTCGTCGATGCCCAGCCCGTGCTGGAACGGCAGCACCCCGTAGGTGGGGCGGCCGGTGAGGCTGCGGAGCATGTCGAGCCCCGGCTCCAGCAGCGAGACGTCGCCGCGGAACTTGTTCACCAGGTAGCCGGCGACGAGTTCCTGGTCCTCGGGGGCCAGCAGGGCGGTGGTGCCGAAGAACGAGGCGAACACCCCGCCGCGGTCGATGTCGCCGACGACGAGCACCGGCAGCCTCGCCGCCCGGGCGATCCCCATGTTGACGATGTCCGTGCGCCGCAGATTGATCTCGGCGGGGCTGCCCGCGCCCTCGCAGACCACCACGTCATGGGTGGCCCGCAGTTCCTCCAGGCACTCCACGACGGTGCCCAGCAGCGCCTCGCGGCCCCCGGGCACCGGTTCGCCCTCGGTCGGGCCGCCGCGCGCGCCGAAGAAGCCGCGGGCGCTCATCTCGCCGACCGGGCGCCCCTTCAGCACGACCTGACTGGTGCGGTCGCCGCCCGGCTTCAGCAGCACCGGGTTCATCAACGCGCTGGGCTCCACCCCGGCGGCCTGGGCCTGCATGGCCTGGGCCCGGCCGATCTCGGCGCCGTCCCGGGTGACGAAGGAGTTGAGGGACATGTTCTGCCCCTTGAACGGCGCGACCTTCACGCCCTGGCGCGCCAGCCACCGGCAGATCCCGGCGGTCACCACGCTCTTGCCCGCGTCGGACGTCGTCCCCGCGACCAGCAGTCCGCCCCGCATCATCCCCGCCCCCGTCCGGTCCCCGTACCGGTGCGCCGGACGCGGCGGGCCGTGAGCAGCCCGCGCCCCGCCGCGCACACGGCCAAGGTCAGCCAGCCCACCCGTCGTGACAGCCGTACCGCCCGTTCGACGTCCTCGACCGCGACGGCCCGTCCGGCGCCGTTCAGCACCGGTCGGTGTTCGATCCGCCCGCCGTAGGACAGGGTGCCCCCGAGCCGGACGCCGAGGGCGCCGGCGAAGGCGCTTTCGGCGACGCCCGCGTTGGGACTCGGATGGCGTCCCGCGTCGGCGCGCCAGGCCCGGGCCGAGGCCGCGGGGGCGCCGCCGGCCAGGACCGCGAGGGCACCGGTGAGCCGGGCCCCGGGCCAGCCCATGACGTCGTCGAGCCGCGCCGAGGCCCAGCCGAAGCGGCGGTGGCGCGGCGACTTGTGGCCGACCATGGCGTCCAGGGTGTTGACGGCCCGGAAGGCGATCAGTCCGGGCACCCCGCCGACGGCCCCCCACACCAGGGCGCCGACCACGGCGTCGGAGGTGTTCTCGGCGACCGACTCGACCACGGCACGGGCGATCCCGTCGGCGTCCAGGGACTGCGGGTCGCGCCCGCACAGGTGCGGCAGCCGTGCGCGGGCCGCCGCCACCTCGCCCGCGGCGAGCGCGGCGCCGATCGCCCGGGCCTCCCGGCCCAGACTGGTCCCGCCGAGCACCGTCCAGGTGGCGGCGGCGGTCAGCGCGACGGATGCGGCGGGGGAGCGGTCGACGGCGCGGGCGGTCAGCGCGGCGGCTGCCGTCACGCCCCCGGCGCACAGCGCGGTGTGCAGTGCTCCCCAGCCGCGGTGGTCGCGCCACAGCACGTGTTCGACGGCGCCCGCGGCCCGACCGAAGGCAGCGACCGGGTGGCCCCGTCGGGGGTCACCGCACAACAGGTCGCCGATCAGTCCGGCGGTGGCGCCGTACGCGAAGGTTCGCCCGGCCCGCATCGGCTCAGTCCGCCGTGCCCCGGAGGACCTTCGAACGGTGGAGGGGTCCCGCGCCGTGGCGCACGGGACCGGGAGACGGGCGCCCCGGCATCGTGGTGGTCCTCACTCAGGGTCCGCGCCCTGGGTCGACGGATACGTCGGCGAGAGTCTCCTGGCTCCCGGATCGGCGCTTCCCCCGGTCTTCCAGCCGCTGGGGCCGTGACGTCCGGTGTGGGGGAGCGCTCCCCGGTGACAGTGGCGGGACCGCGCCGGATTCGCACCGGCTTCCTCTGCTGCCGCCGTAATGGCTCGGGAAGTCCACCACGCCCCGAGAACACCCGTCAACCGCGCGCTGACCTGCGGCGGGGCAGTGTGTGAAGACCCACATGCGGACGGGGCGGGCGGGGCCCCCGCCCCGGGCGGGGGCCCGGCCCGCCCGCCGGGCCCCCGGGGGGGCGGGGGGTGAGGGGGGGTTGGGGGGACCAGA